>JAQGLF010000151.1 GCA_028293025.1 Alphaproteobacteria bacterium | reverse complement strand
CTCGAGGGGCGCGGCGTCGAGGCCGTCTGGGCGAGCGCGGCGGCCGCGGCGAAGGTGCCGGCCAGCATCAGCGCCGCCCCGTGGAAAGTCCCGAGCTTCATCATTCCTCCAGTAAAAGCAGGGCCGTAGCCTGCCGGAAATTGTCTGAACCGCAGCTTGACGCCCCCAGGGTCGCTTCTTAGCGGCCGAGGTTCTTGAGCGCCACCCTAAACAGGAAGGTGTTGCCGCGCTTGAGGGCGGTGCTCGCGTCGTAATCGCGCCGCCAGGTCACGCCCAGCTCCAGGCAGTCGTCGTCGTAGCTGATGCCGATGCGGTGGCGGACCGGCTGGAAGCCGTCGGACAGCGAGGTCGGGTCCTCTTTCTTGCTGGTGAGGTCGATCGTGGTCGAGCCGAAGATCGACCAGTAATGGGCGACCTGGAGACGGCCGCTGAGGCGGATCTCCTCCCGATCCGGCAAATCCTCGATCGAATTGATGTTCCGGTTCAGCTTCAGATAGCCGATCGTCGCATAGGTGCGTCGGCCGCCGAACACGGCGTCGATCTCGTTGCGGCGCAGCGCCAGGCTGCTCTTGTCGATGCGGAAGCGGTGGATGAGCTCGAGCCTGCGGCCGATCTGGATGCTGGTGCGGCCGACGACGTCGGAGAAGCGGTCCGAAAGGCCCGTGCCCGGCGGCAGGATGCTCGGCTTGCTGTTGAGCCGGTAGCTCTGGCCGAGCGTGGTGCGGATGGCGATTCCGGGCAGGTCGACCGCCCAGTCGAAGCCGTAGGTGACGCGCGGCCCGTCCTCCCACCGGTCGTAGCCGGGGAAGCGGTTGAGCTCGAACAGGTTCGAATCCTCGAGGTCCACCGAACGCGCGTCTTCGTTGGGGACGGCGAGATTGCGGGTCGGCGGCGAAGCGACGATTTGGAGCCGCGGCGTCAGCGTCTGCAGGCCGCCCATGAACGGCCCGACCAACGGCCAGCGCAGCTCCGCCGCCGCGGCGACAATGCCGCGCGCCTGCCATCCCTCGGTACCGCGGTAGATCGGCGTCGAGGTCAGCAGGGTATCGGTGCTGTGGTAGACGTCGCCGCGGACATAGCCGGTCAGCACCAGCTCCTGCCCCCAGGAGGTGATGCTCCGCCGCTCCCAGAGCGCGGAGGCGAAGGCGCGCTGCGTGTCCTGGCCGCCGGTGCGCAGGATGGCGAGGCTGTTCGCCTGCAGCTGCAGCCGGCCGCCGAGGATCGGCGCGGGCAGCCGCCAGCGCGCGTCGATCGCCGGCAGCACGATCGGCTGCTGGCCGCCGACGTCGGTGGTGCGCAGGCCCTGGAAGGCCCAGCCGGCGATCGAAATGTAGGAATCCTCGTCGACCCGCTCCGCATTGACGAGCGAGCGCAGCCGGACGTCGCGGGAAATATCGTAGCGGCGGAGGAAGGTCTTGTCGGTCGTATAGCGGCCGGCGACGGTGATCGACCAATAGGGGTTGAGCTGGAACCGCCCATTGCCCTCGAGATAGGCGCGGACGCCGCTCCGGTTGGTCTGGATCGCGGCGTTGGTCGGATCGATGTCGATCCAGTCGCCGCCGGTAACGTAGCCGGCCACCTGGAACGCGCCGAGATGGGTCACCTGGCGATACTGGCCTTCCAGCATCGGCAGCACGCCGGTGAAGACGTGAGGGGTGATCGTCGCGTCGCGGTTCGGCGCGATCCGCCAGTAATAGGGGGTGGAGAGCTCGAGCCCGTTGCGCGAGCTCAGACGGATTTCCGGAACGAGCAGGCCGCTGCCGCTCTCGCCCTGGCCGTCGGGATGGGAGAGGAAGGGGAGGGCGATGATCCGCGCGCCGAACAGCTTGAGCGAGGCGCCCTGGTAATGGATGCGGTGCTTGAAGGGATCGTGGACGACCTTGACGGCATTGATCTGCCAGGTCGGGTTTTTCGGGCAGCCTTTCGGACTCAGCACGGCGCAGGGCGAATAAGCGGCGCGGTAGAGGGTCGTGTAGCCGTCCTTGCGCTCGGCCCGGTCGGCGGCGAGGCGGCCGCCGTCCTCGAGCACGAGGAGGAGGTTCTGGATGATTCCGTTCTTCATCGCGTCGGTGAGGACGACGCTGTCGCCATAGACAATGTTGCCTTCGGGGGTGACCACCCGGACACTGCCTTCCGCGCGCACCTCGTCCGATTTGCGGTTCCAGACGACGCGGTCGGCGCGCAGATTGTTGCCTTCGCTGTTCATCCGCACGTCGCCGGTGGCGGTGACGAGGCCGCTATTGCTGTCGTAGATCATTTGACCGGCGCTGAACGCCACCTGGCGCTCGCCTTCGGCTGCTGCCGGGACGGCGTCGGTGGGCTGCGCCGCCGGTTGCGCCGGCGGAGCCGCATCGCCGCTGGGCCGGGCCTCCGTTTGCGCCGCGGCGGCCGCGGGAAGGCACAGCAGCAGGGGCAGAGCGGTGAGGCAGATGAGGTTCGGCTTCTTCACTTTCCTCGCCGCAAAAAGGCACGCGCGACCGAGGGGGCCTATCGCACCGGACGGGAGAAGCTGCAATGGCGCAGGCGCCGCCTTCGCCCGGTCGTCACGCGCGTTGCGGGAATTGAGCGCAGACCCTAGATGCGAGGCAGATCAAGGAGTCTCCCCCCGCCATGAACGTCAGCTTCGCTCCCGCACGCCCCGCCGGCGCCTATGCGCTCGCCATTCCCGTCTGGAGCGAAGATCTGCTCGCCGATCGCCTCGCCGGCGTCGCCGAGCCGGGCCGCACCCTCGCCGCCCGTGCCGCCGAAGCGCAAAGGTTCGAACGCGAGCTGGGCGCGGTCGCCGAGCTCTTCGTCCAGGACGGCGACACCGCCCGGCGGCTGCTCCTCGTCGGGCTTGGCGCCAATCGGGACGAGCAGGGGCTGTACGAGCGGGTCGGCGGCACGCTGGCGGGACGCCTGCTGATTTCGGGTGAGACGCGGCTGGTTATCGACCTCTCCGGCCTCGGCCTGTCAGGCGAAGCGGCGGCACGGATCGGCTTCGGCGCGGCGGCGCGGAGCTGGCGCTACGACATCTACCGGACCAAGCTCGGCCGCAAGCAGAAGCCGACGCTCGAGGACATCGTCGTCGTCGGCGCCGAAGACGGGGCGGAGACCGCCTGGCAGGCCCGTTCGGCCCTGCTCGACGGCATTTCCTTCACCCGCGAGCTGGTCACCGAACCGGCCAACATCCTTTACCCCGAGAGCTTCGTCGAACGCGCCCGCAAGCGGCTCGAGCCGCTCGGCGTCGAGATCGAGGTGCTCGACGAGAAGAAGATGGCGGAGCTCGGCTTCGGCGCCCTGCTCGGCGTCGGCCAGGGTTCGGTCAAGCCGCCGCGCCTCCTCGTCATGCGCTGGAACGGCGGCGGCGCGGCGAAGCCGGTCGTGTTCATCGGCAAAGGCATCACCTTCGACACCGGCGGCATCTCGATCAAGCCTGCCGCCGGCATGGAGGCGATGAAGTGGGACATGGGCGGCGCCGGCGCGGTGACCGGCGCGATGGTCGCGCTCGCCGGCCGCAAGGCCAAAGCCAATATCGTCGGCATCTGCGCGCTCGCCGAGAACATGCCCGACGGCAATGCTCAGCGCCCCGGCGATGTCGTCACCAGCCTGTCCGGCCAGACGATCGAGGTCATCAACACCGACGCCGAAGGCCGCCTCGTCCTCGCCGACGCGATGACCTGGGCCCAGCGCGAGTACAAGCCGGAGACGCTGGTCGACCTCGCCACGCTGACCGGCGCGATGATCATCGCGCTCGGCCACGAATATGGCGGCATGTTCTCGAATGACGACGGCCTCGCCGCCAGGCTCGACGCGGCCGGCCGCGCGGTGGGCGACAAGCTCTGGCGGATGCCGCTCGGCGAGCCCTATGACAAATTGATCGAGTCGCAGATCGCCGACATGAAGAATGTCGGCCCGCGCGAAGGCGGCTCGATCACCGCGGCCGTCTTCCTCCAGCGCTTCGTCGAGAATGGCGTCAAATGGGCCCATCTCGACATTGCCGGCATGGCCTGGTCCGAGAAAGCGGGGCACCTCTACGACAAGGGCGCCACCGGCTTCGGCGTCGCCTTGCTCGATCGTTTCGTCGCCGACAATTTCGAGGGGTGATCGTCGACTTCTACCATCTCGGCGCCTCGCCTCTGGAGCGGGTGCTGCCGGCGATCTGCGAGAAGGTGCTGGCCTCGGGCGAGCGGCTGCTGGTCGTGGCAGAAGAGGATCTCCTCGCCCCTCTCGACGAGCAGCTCTGGGCCTATGCGAAGGACTCGTTCCTGCCGCATGGCCGCGCGAAGCCCGAAACGCAGCCGGTCCTGCTCGCCGCCGCGCCGGCCGCCGCCAACGGCGCCGTCAACATCGCTTTGGCCGACGGCCGCTGGCGCGACGAAGCGCTCGGCTTCGCCCGTATCTTCTTCTTCTTCGACAACAGCCGGCTCGACGACGCTCGCGGCGCCTGGCGGACGCTGAAGGCGAATGCGGAGGCCGAGACCCGCTACTGGAAGCAGGACGAACGGGACAAATGGGTGCGGGGCCCCTGAGCCCCGACCCAGGAGCCTTGCACTGAGGCGGCCCCGCCCCTAGAGAGCGCCGCGACTTCACCTCGACATCACGGAGCTCAACAGCCGGCCATGGGGACCGAACGCACCTTCTCGATCATCAAGCCCGACGCGACCCGCCGCAACCTCACCGGCGCCGTCACCAGCAAGCTGGAGGAAGCGGGCCTGCGCGTCGTCGCCTCCCGCCGCATCCGCATGAGCCGGGAGCAGGCGGAAGGCTTTTACGCCGTCCACAAGGAGCGGCCTTTCTTCAACGACCTCGTCGCCTTCATGATGTCCGGCCCGGTCGTCGTGCAGGTGCTCGAGGGCGAGAATGCCGTCGCCCGCAACCGCGAAGTGATGGGCGCGACCAACCCGGCCAATGCCGACGAAGGCACGATCCGCAAGGCCTTCGCCGAGTCGATCGAGGCGAACAGCGTCCACGGCTCCGACAGCCTCGAAAACGCGAAGATCGAGATCGACTTCTTCTTCAAGCCCGACGAGATCGTGGGCTGAAGACCGGCCGGGGCCGGATTTTTTCCAGCGATTGGGCTGTCTCCGTCCGTAAGAGTCCGTACGTCCCCCACAAAAGTCCGCATTGTCGCGTAAATTCGCGCATCGGCCGGCTGGAATTTACGTTAAACGACAGAGCTATACTCTTGTTTTAACGAGGGTATTTCCAGCATATTCGCCTCTTGGCAATGGGTGCGGGCCGCTCGGCCCGCATGCCGGCGGAAACATCTGGCGAAAGGGGGCGATATGCGCCCGCTGGACAGGCTGATCCTGATTTTCGACCGTACGTTCGTGCTTTTCATCGGCCTCGCCGTCGGTGCGGTCATCGCTTCGTCCTTTGTCGGCGGAGCCGCGACCATGAGCCAGGCGCGGGCCGGCCTTCCGCTCGCGCCGGCGCCGGCGCCGCTCGACCGGCGGACCTCGGATCCGGTCACGCCGCGCCTGGCGGCGGCCGTGGCGCAGCACCGGCCGATCGAGATCGGCGTGTTCGGCGACAGCTTCGGCGACGGCATCTGGGCGGGACTCTACAACCGGCTCCGCCGCGACGGCCGGTTCGAGGTGCTGCAATTCAGCCAGCGCGCCACCGGCTTCACCCGCTATCGCAGCCTCAACCTGCTCGACGATACAAAAGCCAAAATCGATCGGCAGCCCGTCGACATCGCCGTGATCTCGTTCGGCGCCAACGACACCCAGGGCATTTTCGACCAGGGCCATGGCAATCCCTATATGAGCGATGGCTGGCAGCGGATCGTGACCGAGCGCGTGTCGGCGGTGGTGCGGCTGCTGCGCGATCGCGGCGCGATGGTCTATTGGGTCGGCCTGCCGAAGATGCGCGATCCCCATTTCGACGCGGACGTGCAGGCGATGAACCGCTTCTACGCCGCCCGCATGGCCGCGCTCGACGTGCCCTATGTCGAGACGCTGCCGGTAAGCGTCGGTGCGGACGGCAATTACGCGCCCTATCTCCCCGCCGAGCCGGGCCGGGAGCGCCGCCTGGCGCGGACCAATGACGGCATCCACATGACCATCCCGGGCTATGTCTACGCCATGCGCGGCCTCTCGGAGCGTATAACCAACTCGGTGCCCCGGCCCCAGGCCGAAGCGCACGCCGCAATGGCCGGCGCGTCCCGCGCCCGATCGCGCGGCTGATGCTGACGCTCCTCGGCGCAGCCGTGCTCGCGATCCAGGCACCGGCGGCGGCCGGCTGCGGCGCCACGCTCTGCTATGCCGACGCACTCGCACCTTTCCTCGCCAAGCTGCGCGGCGGTGCACCGGTGCACATCATCCAGATCGGCGACAGCCATACCGCCGGCGACATGGTGACCAACGGCTGGCGCACGCGCCTCCAGGCCCGTTACGGCGCCGGCGGACGCGGCGTGCTCGCCGCGGGCCGGCCCTATGCCGGCTATCTGACCTGGGGAGTCACCGCTTCGCAGAGCGGCGGCTGGACGGCGAATGCTGGCTTCGGCAGCCTTTATGCGCCCGACGGGCCGCCCATCGGCGTGTCCGGTTTCACCCAGACGGCCAAGGCGGCGGGCGAGACGCTGGGGATCGCGGCCGATGGGGAAGGCCAGCTTTTCGACCGCATCATCGTCTGCGCGATGGCGCAGCCGGGAGGCGGTACGCTCCGCCTGAGGATGGGAATTGCCGAGGAAAGCTGGCTCCTCGAGGCGCCGACGCCGACGCCGGCCTGCCGGACGATGGACAGCGCCGCCCCGGTCGCCTCCGCGTCGATCGCCACCACGGATGCGGGGATCGCCAGCATCACCTCCTTCGGCACCTTCCGGCGCGCGGGCGGCGTCGCGCTTTCCAATCTCGGCGCGGTCGGCGCGCAGCTCGCGCATTTCGGCCGCACCAGCGACTCGGTGGTCCGGGCCGAGCTTGCCGCCTATCGCCCCGACCTCATCGTCCTCGCCTTCGGGACCAACGAAGGCTTTTCCCCGAGCCTGGCGCTCGACGCCTATGAGAGCCAGCTTCGCGACCAGATCGCGCGGCTCCGCCGGCTCGCCGGACAGGACGTGCCGATCCTGCTGCTCGGGCCGCCCGACGCCGCGATCCGTCTACCCGCCGCGGCCGGTCCTGCCGCTGGGTGCGGCGACGGCTGGGCGGCGCCGCGCGGGCTCGACATTGTGCGCCGGGTTCAGCAGCGCGTCGCGCGCGAGACGCACGCCGCCTTCTGGAACTGGGCGGCGGCGATGGGCGGCCGTTGCGCCTCCTCATCCTGGCGGATGTCGGATTGGATGCGCGGCGACCATGTCCACTTCACCCGCGGCGGCGGCGACCGGATCGGCGCCATGATCGACGCCGACATGGCCCGCGCCCTGGATTCCATGGCTTCGCCGGATCCCCAGGGGAGGGGGGAGCGCTGACATGCTGTTCCCGACCCTCACTTTCGGCATCTTCTTCCTCCTGCTCTACGCCGGGGCGTGGCTGCTCAGGGGCAGCAACGAGTGGCGCAAGATCCTCCTGCTGGTCGCGTCGTGGATCTTCTACGGCTGGTGGGACACGCGCTTCGTCCTGCTGCTGATCGTCAGCGGCCTGCTCAACTGGGGGATCGCGCGGCTGATCCTTGCCGCGGACGGCGCGCCGCGACTGCGCAAGGCCTGGCTCGGCCTGGGCGTCGCCGCCAATCTCGCGATCCTGGGGTTCTTCAAATATTACGGCTTCTTCATGGTGCAGCTCGAGGAGATGCTCCATTTGCTCGGCTGGCAGCGCGATCTGGCGATCATGCAGGTGGTGCTGCCCGTCGGCATCTCCTTCTTCACCTTCCAGGGCATGAGCTACATCATCGACGTCTACCGGCGGCAGACCGCGCCGGCCGCCCTGCTCGACATGACCTTGCTGATGAGCTTCTTCCCCCATCTCGTGGCGGGGCCGATCGTGCGCGCCTCGCACCTCGTCCCCCAGTTCGAGCGCGTTCCGAAACTGACTCGGGGCATGGCGGCGATGGGGATTTCGCTGATCGTCTGGGGCCTGTTCAAGAAAGCGGTGATCGCCTCCGAGCTCGCGACCGGCCTGGTGGACCCCGTCTTCTTCGATCCGTCCGCGCATGGCAGCCTGGACCTCATCGCCGCCGCTTACGGCTATGCGGTCCAGATCTATTGCGACTTCTCGGCCTATTCCGACATGGCGATGGGGATCGCGGCCCTGCTCGGCTATCGTTTCCCGCATAATTTCAATCAGCCCTATCGCGCGGCGTCGCTGCAGGATTTCTGGCGGCGCTGGCATATCAGCCTGTCGAGCTGGCTGCGCGACTATCTCTACGTCTCGCTCGGCGGCTCGCGGCACGGCCTCAGGCGGCTCTGCTTCTCGCTGACCGCCACGATGCTGCTCGGCGGCCTCTGGCACGGCGCCAGCTGGAACTTCGTCATCTGGGGCGCGCTGCACGGCAGCGTCCTGGTCGCCGAGCGGTTGTGGCGCGAATACAAGCCGCGGACCTGGCCTCCGCTGCCGCTTTGGGCCGGCATATTCGTCACCTTCCATATCGTCCTGCTCGGCTGGATCTTCTTCCGCGCCGCGACTTTCGACACTGCCACCGCATTCCTGAGCGGGATTTTTGGCGGCGGCAGCCCAGTCTCCCCGACGCTCGTGCTGACGCCGATGCTGCTCGGCCTGATCCTGCTCGGCATGCTCTTCCACTTCATGCCGCGATTCGCGATCCAGCGGGTCGGGATGCGCGTGCGCGCGCTCCCGGCGCCCCTGATCGGAGCCGGCGCCGGCCTTCTCATCCTCGTCGTCGACGCGATGCGGCCCGAGGGCGTCGCGCCTTTCATCTATTATCAATTCTGACGAGGAGGCGTTCGATGCCCAGGGACGGATCAGCTCCTACAGAGGAGTTCGAAGGGCAGGAGACCGAACGAAAGCGGCGCCCCGAACAGGACGGCTTCGCCCACAGCCTCTCGCCCGTCGACTTGCCCGAGCCGTCGGCGCCCCTGCCGCACGGGCTGAGATGGACCACCACGGCGATTGCCTGCGCGAGCCTCGTGCTCGCCTTGCTCAACGCACCCGCGGTCCGGTCCTGGTCCTATCAGCTCCCGCCCAGCACCGCCTCGGCCCGGGTCGTGAGCGGCGCCGAAGCCTGGTACGGCATTGTCGGCCGGGCCGGGCTCAACCGGCCCGTCGAGGCGATGCACGGCTGGTGGCAGGCGGCCAGGGACATGCGCTTCCACGACGATGCCCGGACTCGGCCGGACCAAGCTTCACCGGACGCCGGTTGATCTTCAGGGCCCGCGTGCGGTCCAGATCGCGTCGAGGCGCGCATGGGCCTTGGCGGGGCTGACCCGCTCGACCAGCGACAGGCCGCGCAAAGCGATCTCGGTGCCGCCGAACAGGCCGCCGCCGCTCTCCTTGTAGCCGATGTCGTAAATGGCGGTTTCGGCGAGCGTCGCATTGCCGCTGTCGAAAGTGGTGGTGATCGCCACCGGCATGCGGGCGTCGCCGACGGCCTCGGGCGCCTTGCGGCCAAGATCGTGGGCCTTCTTCACCGCCCGCTTCACCCAATCCGCCTCGATGCGCGGCGCGACCACCGCGTCGACCTTCGTGTCCAGCGGGGAGGGGAACAGGATCGTCTGGCCGCGAATGATCTGCTCGGCGTCGCGCGGCGCGAGCGTGAGGCGCTTGCCGTCGCCCGACGCCTTGAGCAGCAGGATCCGCGAGACCGTCCCTTTTTCCGCTTTCTCGGCGGTCCGCTCCGCTTCGTTGCTACGCCGCTCGGCATAGCTGTTCCAGAGCGCCAGCGCCGAGATCAGGACGCCGATCACGGCCAGCACCTCGCCGAGCGTGATCCAGCGCCGGCGGATGCGCGCCGCCTCCTGCCGTTCGGCCGCGCTCGGCTCGTCGTTGTGCATCCCTGTCTCTCCTCCTGCGGGCACCTTATTGCCGCGCAGCCGCGGCGACGGCAATCGAGCTTCGGGACGGTCCTTCGAGCCGGTCCCGCAGCGTGAGGAACGGCCGCTCGACCGCCCAGTAGAGCGCCGCGCCGAATGCGAGTGCCGCCGCGAAAGCGAGAGCGAGCCGGCTGTAGCCGGTGGCGCCGAGGAGCGGCGCAAATCCGGCGCCGACCGCGTGATAGGCGATCTTCTGGCTGAGGTAGAGGCTGTAGGCGCCCGTCGCGAGCGCCGCCGCGCCGGGGATCCGGTAGCGCCCGATCAGCGCCCGATCCGTGCTCGCGGCGGCGACCACCAAAGCGATCGACGCCGACAGCAGGGGAAATCCGATCGCCGAGGGCAGGAATGGCGCGATCTGGCTGCCGAAGAGGAGGATGGCGGCGCCGATCCCGGCGAGGCCGAGCCCGAGCAGCAGGTTCGGCCGCGCCACCAGCCGCTCCCACTCGCGGGGGCGGAAGATCTTCACCGCCGCAATCGCGATTCCGGCGAGCAAGCCGTCGAGGCGGCTCCAGGTCGGATAGTAGATCAATGTCATATAGGCGCGCCAGTCCGGCTCCGCCGAAAGGTTGAACGGCGGCTTCGCGACCATGGCCAGCCACAGATATGCGCGGATCGCGATCCCGAAGAGCAGCAGCCCGGCGAGGACGGCGCAGGTCGTCCGCGTCGACGGCCGCACCGCGAGCAGGGCGACGGCGGCGGGGAAGACGAGGTAGAATTGCTCTTCGACGCAAAGCGACCAGACGTGGGAGAAGGCCTTCGGGCCGGTCGGCTCGAACAACAGATTCTCGGTGAAGGTGGCGAACTGCCAGAAAGGCTGGATGTCCGGCCATTCGCCGGCCGACGGCAGCAGGAAGTAGACGGGAAGGATCGCCGCATAAGCCGGCAGCGTCCGCAGCAGCCGCCGCGCGAAGAAGCGGGGGTAATCGGGCCGCGATCCCGCCGCCCAGGGTCTGAGGAGCTGACTCGCGATGAGGAAGCCGCTCAGCACGAAGAACAGGTCCACGCCCATCCAGCCGAAGCTCACGAACCAATGGTCCGGGTCCGGCAGCAGGCCGAGGTTCATGGCATGGTAAAGCATCACCCAGGCGATCGCCGCGGCCCGGACGATGTCGAGCCCGTGCGAACGCGGCGCGCGGGCAGCGCCCTCAGCGCCCTCAGCGGCCGTCATCGACGGCCGGATGCCGTAACCTGGCGCAGAAAGAGTCGAGCGCCGGGGGGTAGAGCTTGTGCTCCTCCTCGAGGACGCGCGCGGCGAGGGTTTCGGCGGTGTCGCGGGGGCGGATGCGGACTTCGGCGCGGGCGAGGATCGGGCCGTCGTCCAGGTCTTCGGTGACGAGGTGGACCGAGCAGCCGGCGAATTGATCCCCGGCCTCAAGTGCGCGCGCGTGCGTGTCGAGACCTTTGTGGGCGGGAAGAAGGGAAGGGTGGATGTTGACGATCCGGCCCTCCCAGCCGCGGATGAAGTCCGGCGAAAGCAGCCGCATATAGCCGGCCAGCGCCACCAGTTCGACGCCGTGACGGCGAAGCTCGGCATCGACGAGCCGGTCGAACTCCTCGCGCTCCATCCCCTTGTGGCTCCGCGCCCAGATCGGGATGTCGAGCCGCTTCGCCGCCACCAGCCCGCGCGCCTCCGGCACGTTCGAGGCGACCAGGGCGATGTCGTAGGCGCGTTCCTCCCGCCTCTTATATTCGGAGAGGGCGATCATGTTGGTGCCGCGTCCCGACAGGAGCACGCCGACCCGGACCCGTTCAGCCATGATGGGTGGCGGACCAGCCGGTGCGTGCCGACCAGATGCCGCTCGATCCGGCGACGGTACAGCCTTTCTCGCCGGCCTCGACCGCGCCGATCTCGAACAAGGTTTCACCAGCCTGTTCAAGCTTCTCCGACACGTCCTTCATATCGTCTCGGGCGACGATCAGGACCATGCCGATGCCGCAATTGAAGGTCCGCGCCATCTCCTCGGGCTCGATATTGCCCTGCGCCTGGAGGAACGCCATCAGCCGCGGCTGCGCCCAGGCACCCGCGTCGATCCGCGCGTGGAGGCCTTCGGGCAGCACCCGGGGGAGGTTTTCGAGCAGGCCGCCGCCGGTGATATGGGCGAGGGCATGGATCCGGCCGCTGCGCACCAAAGGCAGCAGCGATCTCACATAGATGCGGGTCGGCTTGAGCAAAGCGTCGATCAGCAGCACATCCTGGTCGAACAGAGCGGGCCGGTCGAGCTTCCAGCCCTTATCCGCCGCCAGCCGCCGCACCAGCGAAAAACCGTTGGAATGGACGCCGGAGGAGGCGAGGCCGAGAATGACGTCACCTGCTTCGACGCGGGAGCCGGTCAGCGCTTCGTCCCGCTCGACCGCGCCGACGCAGAAGCCGGCGAGATCGTAATCGCCCTCCGCATACATGCCCGGCATTTCGGCCGTTTCGCCGCCGATCAGGGCGCAGCCCGCCTCGCGGCAGCCCTCCGCGATCGAGGCGATGACCTGCTCCGCCACCCCCGCCTCCAGCCGCCCGGTCGCGAAATAATCGAGGAAGAAGAGCGGCTCGGCGCCCTGGACGATGAGATCGTTGACGCACATCGCGACCAGATCGATGCCGACGCCGTCATGCCGGCCGCTGTCGATGGCGAGCTTCAGCTTGGTGCCGACGCCGTCATTGGCAGCGACCAGCAAAGGGTCCCGGTAGCCGGCCGCCTTGAGGTCGAAGAAGCCGCCGAAGCCGCCGAGCGAAGCGTCGGCGCCCGGCCGCGCGGTCGCCCTGGCCAGCGGCGCGATCGCCTTCACCAGCGCATTGCCGGCGGCGATCGAAACGCCGGCCTTCGCATAGGTGTAGCTTTCGCGCTCATTCATGCGTCGCGCCTATCCATATCTCGCTTGGATTTCCACGCTCAACTCGCCAAAAGGCGGGCGTGAAGCTGCCCGGCCGTTTTCCCTCGATTGTCACGGCGCTCGTCGCGCTCTGCCTGCTCGGCGTCGCCGTAGCGGTCTATGCGCAGCTCGAGGGCGCCGATCGCGGCATCGCGCCGATCGACAGCGCCAGCACCTTCGAAGTGACCGGCATCGACGTCGACGTCACCGCCGCCGACGGGCAGAAGGCGCGCGAGGAAGGCTGGCGCGAGGCGCAGGAGAAAGGCTGGCGGGCGCTCTGGGCCAAGACCAACGGTCGTCCGCTCGGCGAAGCGCCGGCGCTGAACGATGCCGCGCTCAACGCCATGGTGGCGGGCATCGTCGTCGAGCAGGAGCAGATCGGGCCGAAGCGCTACATCGCCACGCTCGGCGTGCTGTTCGACCGCGCGCGCACCGGCGCTTTGCTCGGCGTCGGCGGCATCGTCCACCGCTCGGCGCCGATGCTGGTCGTCCCGGTGCTGCAGACCGGCTCGTCCTTCCAGAGCTTCGA
>JAQGLF010000147.1 GCA_028293025.1 Alphaproteobacteria bacterium | reverse complement strand
CCCAGCCAGTCCGACCCCTTGACGGTGTCGTACATATGCCAGCGCCAGTCGTCCTTGTGCATGTTGCCCAGCGAGGCCGAGATGCCGCCCTGGGCGGCGACGGTGTGGCTGCGGGTCGGGACGACCTTGGTGATGCAGGCCGTCTTCAGCCCGGTCTCGGCCGCGCCCATCGTCGCCCTCAGCCCCGACCCGCCGGCGCCGACGACGACGACGTCGTAGCTGTGGTCGACGATCTTATAGGCGTCAGGCATGGGGGCCTCCGCCCAGAGCGATCTTCAGCACCGCGAACAGGGCGAAGGCTGCGCCGGCGACGGTGGCGAAGTTCAGGAGGAGGATGGAGAGGAATTTCGAGCCTTCCTCGTGGACGTAATCCTCGATCACCACCTGCATGCCGAGCTTCAAATGCCAGAAGGTCGACACGATCAGGAGCAGCATCGGCACCGCGGCGAGCGGCCCCTGCAGCCACTCGTTGACGGTCCGGTAGTCGAGCCCCGGCAGGCGCAGCAGCGACACCGCGAACCAGATGAAGAGGAGCAGGGTAGAAACCGAGGTCAGCCGTTCGGTCCACCAGTGATGCGCGCCCTCGCGGGCTGAGCCGAGCCCGCGCACCTGGGCGAGCGGCGTCTCCATCGTCTCCATCGTCTCCATCGTCTCCATCGTCAGCCGCGCATCCCCCACAGGATCCAGGCCCAGAGAAGGGCGGTGAGCAGGACCGAGCCGACCAATGTCATGTTCGCCCAGAATTTATTGCGCGAGAGCTCGTAGCCGGCGCCGATGTCCATGACGAAATGCCGGAGGCCGGAAAGCATGTGCTGGAAGAAGGCCCAGCTGAGGCCGATTCCAACGAGAATGCCGAACCAGCCCGTCGCCCAGTGGAGGAAGGTCGCATAGGAATCCGGGCCGCTCGCCGCCGCCATCAGCCACCAGATCAAAGCGACCGCGCCGAGCGTGGCGAGGCCGACGCCGGTCACGCGGTGAAGGATCGAGACGAGCATGTGCGGGCCCCACCGCCAGATGGACAGATGCGGCGAAAGCGGGCGGGATGGATTGCGGTTCATGAAGCGTGAAGCTCCCTCTGGTTGCCGCGCTCTTAGGGTCTGTACTCGATTCCCGCAACGAGCGTGATCGTCCGGAGAGGTGCGCCGGGCAGGAGCGCGGCGCAGGCCGTAGTGGGGCTACGGACAAGCCGCGCGACGCACGCGGCGCGCCTCTCCGGACGACCCCCTTTGGGGCGGGCGCCTTTTGGCCGGTGGCGGCGTCGCTCGTCGGGCGCGATGTCCGCATCGCGCCTCTCCTCGGCTCCTAGCCACCGGCAAAAATGCGCTCCGTCACGCCGCTGCGGGAACCGAGTACAGACCCTCGGGACTTGGGCGTCAGGTTGCAAGCTTGAGGCACCGCCCGCTTTGCTAACGTGATGTTTACCGTTCGGCGCGATGAGGAAGGCGGTTCATCGAAGGGCGTGGCCAATGGCAAGTGCGGCAAATCAGGTGCGGATCGAGACGAGGATCGGCCAGTTCGATGCGGACGGCAGGCTCGCCGAGGATTGCCGCGAGATCGCAAGCCTGTTCGCCGATGAGGCGGTGCGGGTCGCGAAAAGCTTCTGGACCCATTTCCTCGCCGCGCCCGACGTCGCCAAGAAGGCCGAGGGCGACGAGATGGATTCGCTCGTCCTCAAGATCCTTCCCTATCTCGCCGCCAAATATTCCGACGTCGCCGGTCAGAAATGGGCCGATCTGGTCGAGGGCTTCGTCAAGGAGGCGACCGCCGAGAAGGTTTCGCTGACCACGCTCATCTCGTCGATCGCCGCCGCCGCCGGGGAAGGCCATAAGGTCCTCGCCGAGAAGATCGGGGCGGAGCCGGAGCGTTTCGCCCGCCTCGCCAGATGCCTCACCCAGACCACCTTGCTCGAAGCGGAGGTCTTCGCCGCCCATTTCGACCTGATCCGCGCCGAGGCGGAGCGCAATCGCCGCTCGGCCAGCGCCACCCATTTCCAGGACGAGATCGTCAACGCCGCCGAGCGCACCGCCTCCGACAGCCGGATGATCCGCGCCCAGGCCGCGGAAGCCTCGGCCGCCGCGCGGGGCATGCTCGGCAAGACGTCCGAAGTCGCCGCCGCCGCCGAGCAGTCGGCGCTGGCGATGCGCGAGGCGGCGCAGACCGCTGCCGGCCTCATCCGCGCGATCGAGGACGCCCGCAGCGAGGTCGAGGTCGCGGCCGGCGTCGCCACCCGCGCCGGCGACCAGGCCGAGAAAGCGGTCGAGGTCAGCCGGGCGCTCTCCTCCCATGTCGAGGCGATCGAATCGATCCTCGGCCTGATCCGCGACATTGCCGGCCAGACCAACCTCCTCGCTCTCAATGCGACGATCGAGGCGGCGCGGGCCGGCGATGCCGGCCGCGGCTTCGCGGTCGTCGCCCAGGAAGTGAAATCGCTCGCCAGCCAGACGGCGCGGGCGACCGACGACATCACCGCCAAGATCACCGCCATCCAGCAGGCGACGCGGCAGACGGTCGAGGCCAACGGCTCGATCCAGCGCACGGTCGAGGAAGTCCAGACCAGCGCGACCCGTATCCGCGAGGCGATGGAGACGCAGGCGCAGACGGTGACGATGATCACCGCCGCCGTCGACGAGACCGCGCTCGCCGCCGATTCCATGTCCACCACCATCGCCGCGATCCGCCAGGACACCGAGAATGTCGCCGGCGAGATCGACGGGCTGACCCGGAATTTCGGCCATGTCGACGAGCAGATGGGCCGGTTCAAATCGGCCGCGGGGGCGTTCGTCAGCACCTTCGCGGCGTAGCCGGAGGAACGTCACTCCGGACTCGATCCGGAGCCCATCTTCCTGTTTCCGCCGCCGCCGGAAAAAGGTGGATGCCCGATCAAGTCCGGCATGACGGCGGGATGGAAGCTCCGGTCACCGAACCCCGCCCCTTTTCCTGCCCGCCGCGCGCGCCTATCGGGCGCGCATGACCAGCCTCAACATCCTCGTCACCGGCACCAGCCGCGGCATCGGCAAGGCCATCCTCGCCGCGCTCCCGGACCACAAGGTCGCCGGCCATAGTTCGGCGGGCGGCGAGGGCCGCATCGCCGCCGATCTGTCGCAGCCCGGCGCCGCCGAAACGCTCTGGCGCGAGGCGCTGGCGCGGCTCGGCGGGCGGATCGACGTGCTGGTCAACAATGCGGGCGTGTTCGAAGACAATTCGATCGACGATCCGCACGATGCCTGGATCGCGCAATGGGAGCGGACGATGCGGATCAACCTCACCGCCTCGGCCGAGCTCTGCCGCCTTGCCGTGCTCCATTTCCGCGAGGAAGGCGGCGGCCGGATCGTCAACATCGCCAGCCGCGCCGCCTATCGCGGCGATTCGCCGCAGCACTGGCATTATGCCGCCTCGAAGGCGGGCATGGTCGGCATGACCAAGTCGATCGCGCGCGGCTATGCCGCCGACAACATCCTCGCTTTCACCGTCTGTCCGGGCTTCACCGGATCGGACATGGTCGAGGATTACATGGCGTCGCGCGGCGGCCAGAAGGTGCTCGCCGACATCCCGCTCGGCCGCATCGCCGGCGCCGAGGAAGTGGCCGAGACGGTGCGCTGGCTGGCGACGCAGGCGCCGGCCTCGGCGACCGGCGCGGCGATCGACGTCAACGGCGCCAGCTTTGTCCGGTAAAATCCTCCCCTGTCTTGGCAGGGGAGGGGGACCGCGCGTAGCGCGGTGGAGGGGGGGCTCCGCCCGGCACATAGCCCCCTCCACCACGCTCTGCGTGGTCCCCCTCCCCGTTCCGGGGAGGATTTGATGGTTTCCAGCTGGAAGGTCACCTTGCCCTGCACGCGGGCGGAGGCGGAGGCGCTGAAGGAGGATATCAGCCCGCTCGCCTGGCTCGACGTCCCGCCGGTGCTGATGACCAACGAAGCCGATCCGTCCAAGCCCGAAAGCTGGCGGCTCGACGCCTATTTCGAGGAGCCGCCGAGCGCCGACATGCTGGCCATGCTCGCCGCGCTCGTCCCCAGCGCCGGTGGCGCGATGCCCGCGGTCGAGGAGGTCGAGGACCGCGACTGGGTGACGCTGAGCCAGGCCGGGCTGGAGCCGATCCGCGCCGGCCGCTTCTTCGTCCACACGCCGGCGCATCGCGACGAACGGCCGGACGATTCGATTGCCCTGGAGATCGATGCCGGCCGCGCCTTCGGCACCGGCCAGCACGAGACGACCAGCGGCTGCCTCGTCGCCCTCAGCCGCCTCCGCGACGGCGGCGCCCGCTTCGGCAACATGATCGATCTCGGCACCGGCACCGGCCTGCTTGCCTTCGCGGCGCTGAAACTGTGGCCGGCGGCGCGGGCGATCGCGTCCGACATCGATCCGGTGGCGATCGAGGTCGCCGCCGAGAATGCGCCCGCGAACGGCGTGCGGCTGGGCCGCGCGCCTGGGAAACTCGAGCTCGCATTGGCCGCCGGCATGGACCACAAGCGGCTGAAGGCGCGGACGCCCTACGACCTCGTCATCGCCAACATCCTCGCCGGGCCTCTGGTCGAGCTGGCGCCGTCCGTGGCGGCGGCGCTGGCGCCGGGCGGCCGCCTGCTGCTCGCGGGGCTGCTCGACCATCAGGCAGAGCGCGTCGCCGCCGCCTATCGCCGCGAAGGGCTGATGCTCACCGGCCGCATCGACCGCGGCGAATGGCCGACGCTGATGATGCGCAAGCGGAGAATGGCCGGCCGCTAAGCCGGTCCATACCCCGGCCCTACGACGCCACCCCCAGCTGGCTCAGCATGAACGAATAATATTCGGCGATGTCACGATAGCGGCGGAAGCGGCCCGATTTGCCGCCATGGCCGGCCTCCATGTTGATCCGGAACAGCAGGGGGTTGGAATCGGTCCTGGTCGCGCGCAGCTTCGCCACCCATTTGGTCGGCTCGTAATATTGGACCTGGCTGTCCCACAGGCCGGTGCTGACGAAGGTGGCCGGATAGGCCGTGCGCGCGACGTTGTCGTAGGGCGAGTAAGACAGCATGTAGTCGTAATATCGGCGCTGCGCCGGATTGCCCCATTCGTCATATTCGTTGGTGGTGAGCGGGATCGAGGCGTCGAGCATCGTCGTCACCACGTCGACGAACGGCACCTGCGCGACCACCACCCGATAATCCTGCGGCGCCATGTTCATCACCGCGCCCATCAGCAGGCCGCCGGCGCTGCCGCCGAGCGCGGCGACCCGGTCCTTGGCCGCATAGCCGTGGCCGACGAGCCAGCGGGTGACGTCGATGAAATCGGTGAAGCTGTTCTTCTTGTTCAGGAGGTGGCCGCGATCGTACCAGGCGCGCCCCATCTCCTGGCCGCCGCGGATGTGGGCGAGGGCGTAGACCATGCCGCGATCGAGCAGGCTCGGCACGGTCACCCCCCAGCCCGGATCGGAGGACGCGCCGTAGCTGCCGTAACCATATTGGAGCAGAGCCGCCTTGCCGTCCCTGCGGAAGCCCTTGCGATAGACGAGCGAGACCGGGATCCTGGTCCCGTCGCGCGCCGTCGCCCAGACCCGCTCGGTCGCGTATTTGGTCGGGTCGTAACCCGGGGCCGGGACCTGCTTAAGGAGTCGACGCGCCCCGGTCCGGGCGTTGACCTCGTAGATCCTGCTCGGCGTCGTCAACGAATCGTAGCGGTAGCGCAGCCAGTCGGTGGCGGGCTCGCGGTTGACGTCGAGGCTCATGGCATAAGCCGGCTCGTCGGAGGCGACGAAGCTGCTCCTGCCCCCTTGGGCGAGGAGCCGCAGTCGCTTGTTGCCGCCCGAGCGTTCGGCAATGGCGATGAAGCCGCTCATCGGCTTGAAGTCGTCGATGAAGATGTCGGTGCGATGGGGGACCAGATCCGTCCATCGCGCGCGTCCCCCGGCCGCCGCACCGTCCGACACCCGCATCAGCTTGTAATTGGGGGCATTCCAATTGGTGCGGATCACCCATTGATTGCCGATATGGTCGGCATCGTAGTGGAACTCGCGCTGGCGGGGCGCCAGCACCGCGAAGGCGCCCGGCGCCGCGGCGCTCGTGCAGCGCTGCTCGTTGCTGACCGTGCTCTGGAGGAGGATGCAGACATATTTGTCGGAGGTCGTGCGGCTCAGCCCCATGTAGAAGCTGTCGTCCTTCTCCTCGTAGACGAGACGGTCGGCCGAGGCCGGCGTGCCGAGGACGTGCGCCCTGACCCGTTTGCTGAGCAGGGTGACCGGGTCCTTCTCGATGTAGAAGATAGTGCGGTTGTCGTCCGCCCAGACCAGGTTCGGCTCGACATTCTCCACCCGGTCCGGGAGCAGCCGGCCGGTGGCGATGTCCTTGACCCGCAGCACATATTGCCGGCGGCCGACATCGTCCTCGGCATAAGCGAGCAGGCGATTGTCCTGGCTCGGCTCCGAATCGCCGACCTGGAAATAGCCCTTGCCCGCGGCCATTGCCGGCTGGTCGAGCAGCACTTGCTCGGGCGCGGCCATCGATCCCCTGCGCCGCGCGAGGACGGAATAATCCTGCCCCGTCTCGAAGCGGCTGTAATAGAGATAGCCGCGCTGCCGGTAAGGGACGGAGCTGTCGTCCTGTTTGATGCGGCCGGTGAACTCGGCATAGAGCCTGTCCTGGAGCGGCTTCAGCGGCGCGAGCGCGGCGTCCGCATAATTGTTCTCGGCCTTGAGATAGGCGAGCATCTCCGGATTCTTCCGGCTGTCGTCGCGCAGCCAGTAATAAGGATCCTCGCGGGCGATCCCCGCCGGTCCGCTCACCTGATGGGGTCTTCGCGCCGCGACCGGCGGACCGGGCAGGGCCTGCGCGAGCAGGATCGCGGGAAGGGCGGCAAGCGCCAGTGCGGTGAGGAGCGCCTTCTTCATCACTGACCCCTTTTGTAGCTACCGTCCGTGTGACACGCCGCGCGGCACGGGAGCAAGGCCGCCTAACCCGCCTCGGCGACGAGCGCGTTCCATGCGGCTTCGTCGATCACCTCCACGCCCAGCTCCTGCGCCTTCTTGAGCTTGGAGCCGGCGCCGGGGCCGGCGACGATGAGGTCGGTCCTGGCCGAGACCGATCCCGCCACCTTGGCGCCAAGCTTCTCCGCCTGCGCCTTGGCCTCGTCGCGCGAGAGGGTCTCGAGACTGCCGGTGAAGACGATCGTCTTGCCCGTCACCGGCGAGGCCTTCGTTTCCCAGACCACGTCCTGCGGCGCCACGCCGGCGGCGCGCAGATCGTCGAGCACCTCGCGATTATGCGGCTCCTCGAAGAAATCGAGCAGAGCATTGGCGACCTCAGGGCCGATATTCGGAGTCTCGATCGCCGCCACCACCGCCTTGTCGCGGCGCTGAAGGAATTTGCGCTCCTCCTCTCCCTCCTGCGGCTGCATCTTCCGCCGCACCTCGAGCGACGCCTCGATCATCGCCCGGAAATTATCCCAGCTGCGGGTGCGCCGGGCCAGGTCGCGGGCGGTGACCTCGCCGACATGGCGGATGCCCAGCGCGAACAGGAAGCGGTCGAGCGACGGCCGGCGTTTGGCGTCGATCGCGGCGATCAGGTTCGCCGCCGACACCTCGGCCCAGCGCTCGCGCGCCAGCAATTGGTCCCTGGTCAGCCGGAAGATGTCGGCCGGCGACTGGAGGAGGCCGTCGCGAAAGAAATTCTCGATATGGACGATGCCGAGCCCTTCGATGTCGAGCGCGTGGCGGCTGACGAAATGGCGCAGCCTTTCGACCCGTTGCGCCGGGCAGATGAGGCCGCCGGTGCATCTGATGTCGACCTCGCCCTCCTCGCGCACCGCCTCCGATCCGCATTCGGGGCAATGATCGGGGAAGACGTAAGCCGGGCGCGCCGCGTCCGGCGTCAGGTTCTCGAGCACCTGCGGGATGACGTCGCCGGCACGCTGGATCAGCACCCGGTCGCCGATGCGAACGCCGAGCCGCGCGATCTCGTCGGCATTGTGGAGCGTCGCATTGGTGACGGTGACGCCGCCGACGCCGACCGGCGTCAGCCGCGCGACCGGCGTCAGCTTGCCGGTGCGGCCGACCTGGATGTCGATGGCCTCAAGGACCGTCTCCGCGCGTTCGGCCGGGAATTTGTGGGCGAGCGCCCAGCGCGGCGCCCGCGCCACCTGGCCCAGCCGGCTCTGCCAGTCGAGCCGGTCGACCTTGTAGACGATGCCGTCGATGTCGAAGGGCAGATCCGCCCGTTTCGCCTCGATGCCGCGATAGAAAGCGAGCAGACCATCGAGATCGGTGAACCTTTCGAGGTCCTCGGACACCGGCACGCCCCAGCCGCGGATCGCCCGCATCACGCCGAGCTGGGTGTCCGCGGGCAACGCCGACGCCTCGCCCCAGCCATGGGCATAGAAACGCAAAGGGCGCGCGGCAGTGATCGCCGGATCCTTCTGGCGCAGCGAGCCGGCGGCGGCGTTGCGCGGATTGGCGAAGATCTTGCCGCCGGCCTCCGCCTGGCGTTCGTTCAAGGCGGCGAAATCGGCCTTCGACATATAGACCTCGCCGCGAATCTCGAAGATTCCGGGCGCCTCCCCTCCCAGATGTCGAGGGATGTCCGCAATGGTGCGTACATTGGGCGTGACGTCCTCGCCCACCGAGCCGTCGCCCCGCGTCGCCGCGAGCACCAGCACGCCTTTCTCGTAGCGCAGCGAGCAGGACAGGCCGTCGATCTTCGGCTCGGCGGTGAGCGCCACCTCCTCGTCCTCGCCGAGCCGCAGGAAGCGCCGTACCCGGCCGAGGAAGTCGCCCACCTCCTCGTCGGCAAAGGCGTTGTCGAGGCTGAGCATCGGCAGCGCGTGCGCCACCTTGGCAAGCGGCCCCTCGGGTGCCGCCCCAACCTGGCGCGACGGACTGTCCTCGCGCACCAGATGCGGGAATTGCGCCTCCAGCGCAGCGTTGCGCCGGACCAGGGCGTCATAATCGGCGTCCGAAATCTCCGGCGCGTCGTCGGAATGGTAAAGCCGGTCGTGCCGCGCGATCTCGGCCGCCAGTCGCTCGAGCTCGGCGGCGGCTTCGGCCGGATCCTGCGGGTCGCTCATCCTGCCCGGCTAAAGCCGCCGGAGCCGGGGTTCAAGGCCGCGCATTGCCACGCCGCCGCCCGAGGCATAATCTGCGCCCACCATCTGGACCCGTGCCCGCTTCCATGAATCGGGCACGGGTCCAGCCGCTTTGTTTGCGGTGTTTTCCGAGTCGTCAGGAAACCTGACTTGAAAACGCTCCTGGGAGGATGAGATGCGCCTGTTCGCCTGCCTTGCCGGTACCGCCCTGCTGCTCGCGCCGCTGCCGGCCGCCGCCCAGCCCGCTTCCCCCGCCACGGCGGACGCGCTCGCCCGCGAAACGGCGATCTGGCAAGCGGTGAAGGACCATCGGCTCGACGATTTCGCGGCCGCGATGGCGCCTTCCTATCTCGGCCTCTATCCCGACGGCCCGCGAACGGTTGCCGCCGATGTCGCGCAGATTCGACAGGTCGACCTGCGGAGTTTCGAGATCAGCGCTTTCCAGCTTCTGCCGGTCGATCCGGAAACGGTCGCGGTGACCTATCGGATCGACGTCGCCGGGCAGGTCCACGACACCGGCTTCACCGGCCGCTACTGGGTGTCGAGCATCTGGCATCGGATCGGTGGCAAGTGGCGCGCGATCGTCCATACCCAGTTCCAGGCGGCGCCCTGACGGCGAAGCATTCGGCCAGGGAAACCGCCAGGCTCTGCCAAGACCGCGCCATCGCCAGCGCGTTGAAGGCGATCTCCTCCCCCGCGAGCGGGAGAGGGGGAATTAAGCCGCCTCCAGCAATCGCACCGCTTGCGCCCGAGCCTCGTCGGTGACTTCCGCGCCGGAGAGCATGCGCGCGATCTCTTCGCGCCGCCGCGATTCGTCGAGCAACTGGACGCCGGTGCGGGTGACGAGGCCGTCATGGCTCTTCTCGATGAGGAGGTGGCGGTTGCCGCGGGCGGCGACCTGGGGGCTGTGGGTGACGACGAGCAATTGGGCGGTTTCGGCCAGGCGGTGGAGGCGCTCGCCGACCGCGCTGGCGACGGCGCCGCCGACGCCGCGGTCGATCTCGTCGAAGATCATCGTCCGCGCGTCGCCGCGCTCGGCCAAAGCGACCTTGAGCGCCAGGACGAAGCGGGACAACTCGCCGCCGCTGGCGATGCGGGTCAGCGGCGCGAAGGGCGCACCCGGATTGGTCGACACTTCGAACTCGACCCGGTCGCGGCCCCTGCCGCTCCATTGCGGCTCGGGCACGGGCTCGACGCTGGTGCGGAACTTCGCGGCGTCCAGCTTGAGCGGCGCCAACTCGCGCGCGACGGCGGCGTCGAGCCGGTCCGCC
This sequence comes from Alphaproteobacteria bacterium, assembly GCA_028293025.1. Classification (GTDB taxonomy): domain Bacteria; phylum Pseudomonadota; class Alphaproteobacteria; order Sphingomonadales; family Sphingomonadaceae; genus Allosphingosinicella. The sequence goes on along the minus strand of JAQGLF010000147.1, from coordinate 4,122 downwards.
GCCGCCTTGCGCGCTTCCGTCAGCCGCTCCGCCTGCTCCTCATAAGCGGCGCGGCTCTCGCACACCGCCCGCTCGCGCCCGGCCAGACCCTGCTCGCCGGACTGGAGCGCGGCGAGGCGGGACGACAGCTCGGCGGCGAGCGCCGACAGCGCGTCCGGCGCGACCCGATGCTTGCGGGCCAGCGCCCTGATCTCGAACAGCCGCGTCTCCGCCTCCTCGAGCCGGACCGGATCGCAGGCGAGCGCTTCGGTGGCGGCGTCGAGCGCCTCTTCGGCGCCCGAGGCTTCGATGAGGGCGCGGTCGAGCGCCGCCAGCGCCTCGGCCAGCCTTTCATCCTCGCCGCCGATCCGCTCCAGCCGCCGCAGCGCCTGGCGGAGCAAGGCGAGGCCGCCCTCCGAACCGTCGAGCAGTTCCCCGATCGCGGCGATATCCTCGGCGAGCCGGGCGCCCTTCTGCATGTTCGACCGCAAGGTCGCGAGCGCCTCTTCCTCGCCCTCCTCCGGCGCGAGCTTGGCCAGCTCGGCGACGGCATGTTCGAGCCATTCGCGGTCGCGAGCGGCCAGATCGAGCGCTTCGCGGGCGGCGGCAAGCGCCGCTTCCGCTTCTCCCCAAGCGCGGTAGGCAGCCTCGGCCTGCTTCGAATCGATGCGGCCGAAGGCGTCGAGCAGGAAACGGTGGCCGCGGGGGTTGAGGAGGCCGCGATCGTCATGCTGGCCGTGCACCTCGACCAGCAGCGCGCCGAGCTCGCGCAGCAAGGCGATCGACACCGACTGGTCGTTGACGAAGGCGCGGCTGCCGCCGTCGGCCCTGACCAGCCGGCGGATAACGAGCGGCTCGCCCGCTTCGCCCTCGAGGCCGTTCTCGGCGAGCAGCGCACCTGCGGGATGGTCGGCGGGCAGATCGAAGCTGACGCTGACCATTGCCTGCGCCTGGCCGTGGCGGACGAGGCCGCTGTCGGCGCGGGTGCCGAGCGCCAGGCCGAGCGCGTCGAGCAGGATCGACTTGCCGGCGCCGGTCTCACCGGTGAGGACGCCGAGGCCGGGGCCGAATACGAGGTCGAGGCTCTCGATCAGCACGACGTCGCGGATGGAGAGCCCGGTCAGCATGGACCGGACTCTGCCACCGGTGAAATCCCTAGATCAAGCGTGCGGTGCGGCCGCCGGCGCGGGCGCGATTGCGCGCGGCGGATGCTTCTGCACCAGCGAATAGGCCCGCTCATACCATTTGGTATTGGGGTAATTGGCGCCGAGCACGGCCGCGGTCTTGTGCGCTTCCTCCGGAATGCCGAGCGCGAGATAGGATTCGGTGAGACGCATCAGCGCCTCGGCCACGTGGCTGGTGGATTGATATTCGTCGACCACCGCGCGGAAACGTCCGACCGAAGCGAGCCAATTGCCTCTCGTCTGGTAGAAGCGGCCGATCTCCATTTCGTGGCCGGCGAGATGGTCGCGGACCAGGTCGACCTTGAGGCGGGCGTCGGCGGCGTAACGCGTGTCCGGATAGCGGCGGATCAGCTCGCCCATCGTGTCGAGCGCCTGGCGGGTCGTCTGCTGGTCGCGCTCGACGTCGTTGATCTGCTCGTAATAGCTGAGCGCGATCAGATAATAAGCGTAGGGCGCGTCCTTGTTGCCCGGGTGGATCGACAGGAAGCGACGCGAGGAATCGATCGCCTTGTTGTAATCCTTGGCCGCATAATAGCTGAAGGCGCTCATCAGCTGCGCGCGGCGGGCCCAGATCGAGTAAGGATGCTGCCGCTCGACCTCGTCGAAGACGATCGCGGCCGCGGCGTAATTGCCCCGATCCAGCTGCCGGCGGGCGAGCCCGTAGAGCGTGTTGACGTCGCGGGCGACATATTGGGTGTCGGCGCGGGTATGCTTGCCCCGGCCCGCGCAGGCGGCGAGGGGCATCAGCATGGCGAGCGTGACGGCGGCGGCGATCGGACGGGAGAAATGACGCATGCAGGGCTTCTTAGCGAAGGGTTGGACGGAGGCCAAGCGGATAGGGCCTTGTCGGCAGACGCGATGAACGGCGGTTTAATGCTTGTGCGTTAGGGTCCGTACTCAATCCCCGCATCGGCGTGACGGAGCGCATTTTTGCCGGCGGTCAGGAGCGAGCGAGGGCGCGATGCGGGACATCGCGCCCGACGAGCGACGCCGCCACCGGCAAAAATGCGCCCGCCGCTTCGCGGTCGCTCGTTGCGGGGATTGAGTACGGCCCCTAGGGAGCGGCGATGCTGCGCGTGCTGACGCTGTCGACCCTGTTCCCGGACGCGACCCGGCCGGCCTTCGGCGTCTTCGTCGAGCGGCAGACGCAGGCGCTGGCGGCGCGGGAGGATGTGGCGGTCGAGGTGGTGGCGCCGATCGGTCTGCCGCTTTGGCCGCTCTCGCTCCATCCTTATTATCGCCCGCGCGCAGGCCTGGAACGGCGGCAGCAGTGGAAGGGGCTCGTCGTCCACCGGCCGCGCTTTCCGACATTTCCGTTCATTGGAGGGGCGACCGCCGGCAAGAGGCTGGGGCGGAGCCTGCTGCCGCTGCTGCGCGAGATAAGCGCGCGCTTTCCCTTCGACGTGATCGACGCCCAATTCTTCTGGCCCGACGGCGTCGCGGCCGCCGCGCTTGGCAAGGCCCTCGGCGTGCCGGTCTCGATCAAGGCGCGCGGCAGCGACGTCGATCATTGGGGCGGTGACGAGCCCATCCGCCGCCAGATGGTCGCGGCGGCCGCCGCGGCCGACGGATTGCTCGCGGTCAGCGCGGCGCTGCGGGAGCGGATGGCGGCGCTCGGCATGGATCGGGAGAAGATCGCGGTCCACCATACCGGCGTCGACGCCGGGCTGTTCCGGTCGCGCGACCGCGCCGCGGCGAAGGCGGCGCTGGGGGTCGAAGGGCCGCTGGTCGTCACCGCCGGCGCCCTGATCCCAGTCAAGGGACAGCGCCTCGCCCTCGCCGCGATCGCGCAAATGCCCGAGGCGAACCTGATCATCGTCGGCGACGGTCCCGATCGTCCCGCGCTCGAAGCCCTGGCGCGGGCGAAGGGGCTCGGGGAGCGGGTCCGCTTCCTCGGTGCGCAGCCCCACGACGCGCTGCCGGCCTTGCTCGGCGCGGCCGATGTCCTGCTGCACACGGCGGAGCGCGAAGGCCTCGCCAATGTCTGGGTCGAGGCGCTCGCCTGCGGCACGCCGGCCGTCGTCACCGAGACCGGCGCGGCGCACGAAGTGGTGGACCGGCCGGCGGCGGGACGTATCGTGCCCCCCGACCCTAGGGCCATTGCTTCAGCCCTGCGCGCGCTGATCGCGTCCCCGCCGCCGCAGGACGCGGTGCGCGCGGCGGCGGAGCGGTTCAGTTGGGAGCGCAACGCCGCCGAGCTGTTCGCCCATCTCCAGCGGCTCTCAGGCGAGCGGCATTAAAGCCGCGACGATCCAGCGTTCCTCGCCGCGCAGCAGGCCCCAGGTGCGGGCGGCGGCGCGGCTGTCCATCGCTTCCAGGCCGATGCCGCGTTCCTCGAGCGCCCGCGTCAGCGTCCGCGGCGGAAAGCCGAGGCGCCGGCCGGTGCCGAGGAGGACGAATTCCGGCGGCGGGTCGAGGGCGAGAACGGGTTCCAGATCCGCGATCGCCAGCACCGAGATCGCCGGCGGGCTCCAGGCAAAGGCGCGCTCCGGCGTCAGGAAGATGCCTTCGTAAATCTCGCCCTGGACGGAGAAGCCGCCGCCGGCGGCGAAGGCGGTGACGACCGGGCCGGCCGGCGCCGGATCCTGGCCGAGCTTCGCCATCTAGGGTCCAGACCCTTTAATAGCCTTCGCGGGTGATCCGCTCGGCGCCGGCGGCCACGCCCTTCACCTTGGGCGCGGCGAGCGGCTGCGGCTTGAGGCCGAGCGTGATCAGCAGCGAGGAAGAGACGTAGATCGAGGAATAGGTGCCGACGATCACGCCGAGGATCATCGCCGCGGTAAAGCCGCGCAGCACGTGGCCGCCGAAGATCAGCAGCGAGCCGAGAGCGATGAGCACGGTCAGCGAGGTCATCACCGTGCGCGGCAGCGTCTCGTTGACCGAGAGGTCGACGATGCCGCGCATGTCCATCTGGCGGTATTTGCGCATATTCTCGCGGATGCGGTCGTCGATGACGATC
>JAQGLF010000139.1 GCA_028293025.1 Alphaproteobacteria bacterium | reverse complement strand
ATCCACCATGGGGACCACGCGCGCGTAGTTCAACCGCGTCGGGCCGATCACGCCGACGACCCCGACCACCTTGCCTTCCCGGCCGCGATAGGGGGCGGCGATGACCGAGGAACCGGAGAGCGCGAAGAGCTTGTTCTCGGAGCCGATGAAGATCTTCATGCCCTGGCCGGCGCGGGCGCTGTCGAGCAATCGGGCGATCTCCTCCTTGCCTTCCAGCTCCTCGAGCAATTGGCGGACGCGCTCGAGATCGGCGGCGGCGCCGTCGTCGAGCAGATTGGCCTGGCCGCGGACGATCAGCACCGGCCGCTCCGCCGCATCCTCCGCCCACAAGGCGAGGCCGCGGCCGATCAGCTCGCTCGCGGCGCCGTCGAGCGCGGCCTTACCGTCGCGAATCTCCTCGCCGAGCCGTATTCGGGCTTCCTGGAGCGTGAGGCCGGCGAGACGGGCGCTGACATAATTGCCGACCTCGGCGAGCGCGGACGAGGTGGTGCCGGGCGGGATGTCGATCACCCGGTTCTCGACGCTTCCCTCGGTGCCGACCATGACGGCCAGCGCCTGGGTCGGCGAGAGCTGGACGAAACCGAGTTGCCGCAGCACCGGCTCGCGCTTGGGCACCAGGACGATGCCGGCGCAGGCGGAGAGGCCGGACAGTACCGCCGTCGCGGCCGCCAGCGCCTCCTCGACGGGACCGCCGCGCTCGATCCGCGCCTCGATCGCCGCCCTCTCCTCCGCGCTCGGCTCGGCCGCCTGCATCATGCCGTCGACGAACAGGCGCAGCCCGCTCTCCGTCGGCACCCGGCCGGCCGAGGTGTGGGGATGGCTGAGCAGGCCGACCTCCTCCAGATCCTGCATGACGTTGCGGATCGAGGCGGGCGACAGGCTGAGGCCGGGCAGGCGCGAAATGGTGCGCGAGCCGACCGGAGTGCCGGAGCCGAGATAATTCTCGACCACCATCCGGAATACCTCGCGGGCGCGTTCGGTCAGCTCGGAGACGGGGGTGGACGCCATCACAGGGATGTAGGCCGCGACGCTCCTGCGCTCAACCGCCGCATCCGGACGCGCGGCGCGTCAGCGTTCGGCGCGAATGAAGGCGCCGATCGGAAGCAGGCCCGGCGCCTTGCGCAGCCGCTCGGCCATGGCCCGTTTCCCCTCCATGTCGCAGCCATAATAGAAATAAAGCTCCGGCACGCTCCCGTCCCGCATCCGCCATGTGACGTCCGCCGACGGCAAGTCGGTCGCCATCCTTCCGCAGAGCGGCGGGCCGTCATAGCGCACGGAGCCGCTCCGGGGGCGAAGCGGCTCGAGCCAGGCGCCGAAGCACGCGCCGGTCTCGTAGCTTATGCTCCTCGTCCCCGCTCCATCGGCCGGCATGGTCGCGCAGGCGCAGAGCGAGAGCGAGGCCGCGGCGACCGATAATCTTACCATTCCATCTGCTTAGCGTCTCCGCCCGAACCAGATCATCGCCGCGCCGACGACCGCCAAGGCGGCGCCGCGCAAGGCCCAGGGCCGCATGTCGATCATGAAGCTGCTCGCCGGCCAGCGGACGATGCCGAGCCCCTGGCCGATCCAGAGCAATCCCATCAACAGGGCGAGCACCCCCGCGATCGTGATCAGCAGCCTGGCCATGTCCGTTCCCCGTTTCGCATCCAGCCTTCGGACTGGACCGCCGAACGGCCCCTGTCTACAGCCCGCCCCATTTGAGGAGACCTTCATGCGCCCATCCGGACGCACCCCCGACGAAATGCGGCCGATCACCCTGGAAGCCGGCTTCACCCGTCATGCCGAGGGCAGCTGCCTCATCGCGTTCGGCGACACGCGGGTGCTGTGCACGGCCTCGGTCGAGACGTCGCTGCCGGGCTGGCTGCGCGGCAAGGGGCGCGGCTGGGTGACGGCCGAATATGGCATGCTGCCCCGCGCCACCCATACGCGGGGCCGGCGCGAGGCGGCGGCGGGCAAGCAGTCCGGACGGACGCAGGAGATCCAGCGCCTGATCGGCCGCTCGCTCCGCGCCGTGGTCGACCTCGAGAAATTGGGCGAACGCCAGATCACGCTCGATTGCGACGTCATCCAGGCCGACGGCGGCACCCGCACCGCCGCCATTTCGGGCGCCTGGGTGGCGCTCCGCCTCGCCGTCGACGGCCTCATCGCGCAGAAGCTGCTCGCGGCCGACCCGATCCGGCAGAAGGTGGCGGCGGTGAGCTGCGGCATCCACGGCGGAACCGCCGTGCTCGACCTCGATTATGCGGAGGATTCGACCGCGGGCGCGGACGGCAATTTCGTGCTGACCGAAGACAACAACATCGTGGAGGCGCAGGTGACCGCCGAGGGCGAATGCTATGACGAGGAGGGCCTGCTGCGCTTGCTCCGCCTCGCCCGCATCGGCTGCGGCCAGATCTTCGCCGCCCAGGACCGGGCGACCGGCCGGTGAGGCGGCTCGAGCCGGGCAAGCTGGTCATCGCCAGCCACAATCAGGGCAAGGTGCGCGAGATCGCCGAACTGCTCGGGCCCCATGGCGTCGAGCCTGTCTCTGCCGCCGAGCTCGATCTGCCGGAGCCGGACGAGATCGGCATCAGCTTTGCCGAAAATGCGGATCTGAAGGCGCGCCAGGCGGCCGATCTATCGGGCCTTCGCGCCCTCGCCGACGATAGCGGCCTCTGCGTCGAGGCGCTGGAGGGCCGGCCAGGCATTTTTTCGGCGCGCTGGGCGCTGGCGGGCGATCCGCGGGTGCCGCCGGCGGCGGGGCCGGGCGAAGTGGAGGCTCCACGCGACTTCGGGCTCGCCATGCGGCGGGTGTGGGAGCAGCTGGAAGCGCTGGACCCCGAGGCGAGCCGCGACGCCCATTTCGTCTGCGCCTTGGCCCTGTGCTGGCCCGACGGGCATTGCGAATGGTTCGAAGGCCGGGTCGACGGCTGCCTCGTCTGGCCGCCGCGCGGCAACAAGGGCTTCGGCTACGATCCGATATTCCAGCCGCTCGGGCGCGACATCACCTTCGGCGAGATGGACCCGGCCGAAAAGCACCGCATCAGCCACCGGGCCGACGCGTTCCGGAAGCTGGTCGCGGCGCTGACGTGATGGACCAGGTCCCCACTTCGTTCGTCCCGAGCGAAGTCGAGGGGCGTATGCACGAACTCGGAAGTGCGCCCCGCGACTTCGCTCGGGACGAACGGGGTTCGGGATCTGCCCTGGCCCTCTACATCCACTGGCCGTTCTGCGTCTCCAAATGCCCTTATTGCGACTTCAACAGCCATGTGCGGGAGTCGATCGACCAGGCCGTCTGGCGCGAGGCTCTGCTCACCGACCTCGAATGGGAGGCGCGAGCCGTTCCGCGGGGGCCGCTGACCTCGATCTTCTTCGGCGGCGGCACGCCTTCGCTGATGGCGCCCGCGACGGTCGCGGCGCTGATCGACGCGGCCGAGCGGCACTGGGGCTTCGCGCCCGGCATCGAGATCACGCTCGAAGCCAATCCCTCCTCGGTCGAAGCGGCCCGCTTCGCCGACCTCGCTTTGGCCGGCGTCAACCGGGTGTCGCTCGGCCTCCAGTCGCTCGACGACGCGGCGCTACGCTTCCTCGGTCGCGCGCATGACGTCGCCGAGGGCCTGGCGGCGCTGGACACGGCGCAGCGCGCCTTCGGGCGGGTGAGCTTCGACCTGATTTACGCGCTTCCCGATCAGTCGGAGGCGGACTGGTCCCGTGCCCTGGAGAGCGCCCTCGCCTTCGGCACCGAGCATCTCTCGCTTTATCAGCTGACGATCGAGCCGGGCACGCGCTTCGCCGCCATGGCCGCGAAGGGCGCGCTCGTCCCGCGCGACCCGGACGAAGCGGCGTCGCTCTACGAGCTGACGCAGGCGATGACGGAGGCGGCCGGCCTCCCCGCCTACGAGATTTCGAACCATGCGCGGCCGGGCGCCGAGAGCCGGCATAACCTCACCTATTGGCGCTACGGCACCTATGCGGGGGTCGGGCCAGGCGCGCACGGCCGGCGTGGCGGCCTCGCCACGATCCGGCACAGGAAGCCGGAAAATTGGCAGAGCGCGCTGGCCCGCAACGGCCACGGCATCCAGGAGGAGAATCCGGTCGCCCCCTCGGACGCCGCAGCCGAGGCTCTGTTGATGGGCCTGCGACTGCGTGAGGGGGTGCCGACCGCAAAGGTGGAGGAGCGGCTCGACCGGCGCGCGGTGACGCGGCTCGAGGCGGCGGGGCTGCTCACGCAAACCGCGGATCGGCTGCGGGTCCTGCCCGCGGGGATGCTGGTCCTCGACGCGATCCTCGGGGAGGTATGTCTCTAGGACAGGCGATATTCAGGCCACGAATCCCTCCCCCTCGAGGGGGAGGGCAAGGCGGGGGTGTCGGGCGTTTGAGGTAATTCTCGGACGCTGAGCCCCCTCACCCCCAACCCTCTCCCCGCCGGGGAGAGGAGTCGGGTGCGCCCTTGGAACCCCTCTTATTCGAAGCCCTTGGGCGCCGGGGATAGCACGATCGATCCCGTCGCGGTGACCTCGCGCACCTCGAGCGAGCGTTCGGCGATGCCGTGGCCGTCGAAGCGGAAGGCGCCGTCGACGCCGGCGAAGCCGCCCGGATCGCGCAGTGCCCGCTCGGGGAAGGGCCGGCCGACCCGCCAGTCCTTGCCGATCCGCACCGCCAGCAGCACCGCGTCATAGCCGAGGCTGGCGAGCCGATAGGGGCTGGTGCCGTAGCGGGCGCGGTAGCGGGTGCGCAGCTGGTTGAACATCGCGTCCGAGGCGCTCGCATACCAGGCGCCGCGCAAGGCCAGGGTGCGGCCGAGATCGCCTTCGGTCGCCCAGAGTTCGGTGCCGAGGATCTTCGGCCCGCGGATCATCGGCGCGCCGAGCGCGGCGATGCGGCCGCTGTCGGCGACCAGGATCGCGTCATAGGCGCCCTGGGCGGAGATGCGGGTGATCGCGGCGCGGATGCTCGCGGCGTCGCGGTCGAAGCTCTGCATGCCGATCAGCCGGCCGCCCGCATGGCCGACGATGTCGATCATCGCCTCGCCGGCGCGGCGGCCGTAGACGCCGTTCGGAGTCAGAGCGGCGAAGCGGGCCATGCCCTTGCCGCGGGCATAGCCGATCACCCGCTCGATCGATTCGCCGGGGGTGAAGCCCATCAGATAAACGCCGTCGCCCGCCACGCTGACGTCGTTCGAGAAAGCGATGACGGGAACGCCGGAGCGGCGGGCGACCGGCGCCACCGCCCGCACGTCGTCGGCGAGCAAGGGACCGAGGATAAGGCCGTTGCCCTGGCCGATCGCCTCGTTCGCCGCCGCCGCCGCGCCGCCTTTGGCGGTGTCGTAGACGGTGATGCGGATGCGGTCGCCGCCGGTGTCGAGCAAAGCGAGCTGGGCGGCATTGGCGATCGAGGTGCCGACGCCGGCATTGGCCCCGCTCAGCGGCACCAGCACGGCGACGCGGTTGCGGGTCTCGTCCGGCGGCAGGCCGGTGAGCGGCTGCTCGACGCGCGGCTGCTCCGGCCGCGCCTGCTCCGCCGGGGGAGGAGGCTCCTGGTTGGGCTTCGGAACCAGCTGGCAGCCGGCCAGCGCCAGCCCGGTCAGCGCCGCCAGACCGAGCCGGAGGATCGAGCGCCGCGCTTGCGGCGAACCGGATTGCTCTGCCATGACCCGAGACCTCATGAACGCGAAACTGACCCCGGGCCTCTACATCGTCGCGACGCCGATCGGCAATCTTTCCGATATGAGCCCCCGCGCCGCCGACATGCTGCGCGGCGCGGACGTCATCGCGGTCGAGGACAGCCGGGTGACGGCCAAGCTGCTCGCTTATCTGGGGATCAAGCGGCCGATGATTCCCTATCACGAGCACAATGCCGAAAGGGTGCGGCCCGAACTCTTGGCGCGGATGCGCGGGGAGGCGGTGGCTCTCGTGTCGGACGCGGGGACGCCGCTCATCTCCGATCCCGGCTACAAGCTCGTCCGCGAAGCGCGGGCGGCGGGGATTCCGGTCACCACCGCCCCCGGTCCCAGCGCCGCCATCGCCGCTCTGACCCTGGCGGGGTTGCCGACCGACCGCTTCCTCTTCCTGGGCTTCCTGCCGAGCAAGGCGGCGGCGCGTGAGGCGGCGCTCCGTGAAGTGGCCGGCCTGCGCGCGACCCTGGTGCTGTACGAGAGCGGGCCGCGGCTCGGCGCCATGCTGGCGGCGCTCGACCAGACCCTCGGCGCGCGCGAGGCAGCAGTGGTCCGCGAGATCAGCAAGAAGTTCGAGGAGATCGCGACCGGGACGCTGGCCGAGCTCGCCGGCCGCTACCGGGATGCCCCGCCCAAAGGCGAGATCGTCATTGTCGTCGGCCCGCCCGGCGAGCAGGCGCCGCCGGAGGAAGAAGAGATCGACGCGGCGCTCCGGGAGGCGATGACCCGCCTCTCTGCGTCGCGGGCGGCGGCCGAAGTGGCCGAGGCGCTCGGCGTGCCGAAGCGGCGCGCCTATGAGCGGGCGCTCGCGCTCAAATGAGCCGCCAGCAAGCCGAGAAAGGCGGCCGCCGGGCCGAGACGATCGCCGCCTGGTGGCTGCGGCTCAAGGGCTGGGCGATCCTCGCCCGCCGGGTGCGGACGCCGGTCGGCGAGGTCGATCTCATCGCCCGGCGCGGCCGGATTGTCGCCTTCGTCGAGGTGAAGGCGCGGGCCAGCGCCGGCGAGGCCGCATTCGCGCTCGACGATTATCGCCTGCGCCGCGTCGCCGCCGCCGCCGAAGCCCTTTCGCATCGCTATGCCCGCCCCGGCGACGATCTGCGCATCGACGCGATCTTCGTCGTGCCGCGCCGCCTCCCCCGCCACCTCACCAATGTCTGGCTAGGATGATCATGCAGCTACGCTCCTTTTTCCTTTCGCTCTCGTTCCTCACGGCGGTCGCCGCCTGCCACGATGCGCCGAAGCCGCCCGAGGCGATGGACGGGCCGATCCCGGTCCAGATCTGCACCGACGTGAAGAAGGCCCTCGACACCTTGAGCGCGCAGGGCGGTTCGGAATTCACCGACAAAAGCGAGGGCACGATCGAGCATGCGATCTGGCTGGCCATGGCGCCGGACCAGCGCGATTCGGTCGCCCGCGCCGTCGCCTTCCGCGCCGGCTGCGTGTCCGGCCGCCAGAGCAAGGAGCAGGAGGTCACGATCCGGGCCGAAGACGGCATGGTGCTGATGCACCGCTACATCTCGACCAAGGTCGATCCGCAAAGCATGCTCCAGGAGGGCGGCGGCGGGTGACAAGTCGGGAGTCGTGACCTAGGGCGGCGGCGGTAAGGAGTGGAGCGAAGATGAGCCTGCGGGTGGCCGTGCAGATGGATCCGATGGACGGGATCGGCATCGCCGGCGATTCGACCTTCGCGATCATGCTGGCCGCCCAGAAGCGCGGGCATCGGCTCTTTCATTATGGGCCGGAAGCGCTCAGCTGGCGCGACGGGCGGCTGTGGACGCGGGCCCATCCGGTGAGCGTCCAACCGGTCGAGGGCGGGCATTTCCGCTTCGGGGAGCCGGTCCTGCTCGATCTCGGCCGCGACGCCGACGTGGTGCTGATGCGCCAGGATCCGCCCTTCGACCTCGGCTACATCACCGCCACCCATCTGCTCGAGCGGATCCGGGACGAGACGCTCGTCGTCAACGATCCGGCGTCGGTCCGCAACGCGCCGGAGAAGATCTGGGTGCTCGATTTCGCGCGCTTCATGCCGCCGACCCTGCTCACCCGCTCGGCGACTCTCGCCCGCCGCTTCCTCGACGAGCATGGCTCGATCGTGGTCAAGCCGCTGCACGGCAATGCCGGCAAGGCAGTGTTCAAGATCGGGCCGGACGCCGCCAACCTGGCCTCGTTGATCGAGATGTTCAACGCCGCCTATCGCGAGCCGCACGTCGTCCAGGCCTTTGTCCCGGAGATCGCCGAGGGCGACAAGCGCATCGTCCTCATCGACGGCGAAGTGGCGGGCGCGGTCAACCGGATCCCCGGCGCAGGCGAGATCCGGTCGAACCTCGCCGTCGGCGGCTCGGCGGCGAAGACGGAGCTGACCGAGAGCGAGATGGAAATCTGCACCGCCCTAGCGCCGGAGCTGAAAAAGCGCGGCCTGCTCTTCGTCGGCATCGACGTGATCGGCGGCAAATGGCTGACCGAGATCAACGTCACCTCGCCGACCGGCATCGTCGCCATCGACCGGTTCAACGGCACCGACACGCCCGGCCTCATCTGGGACGTGATCGAAGCGAAGGTGGCGGCGCGTGGCTGACTTCCTGCCGCATTTCATCCACCAGCATCATTATCTCGCAATCTTCCTGCTGATGTGGATCGAGACGATCCTGCCGATCTTCCCATCGGAGCTGGTGATGCCGCTGTCGGGCCTGATCGCCAGCCAGGGCGAGATGTCGCTGGTCGGGGTCGCCCTCTCGGGCGCGGCGGGCTCGATGACCGGCGCGATCACCTGGTATTGGGCGGCCCGCGCCCTCGGCTACGGGCGTTTCAAGCGGCTCGTCACCCGCTACGGCCGGATCACCACGGTTTCGGTGCACGAGGTGGAGTGGCTCGAACGCTGGTTCGCGCGGCTCGGCCCGGCCCTGGTGCTCGCCGGCCGGGTGATCCCGGCGGTGCGGACCGCCATCTCGATCCCCGCCGGGCTGGTGCGGATGCCGTTCGGCCGCTTCCTCATCCTCAGCGCCATCGGCTGCCTGATCTCGTCCGGCCTGCTCGCCTGGCTCGGCTCGTTGCTCGGCGACCATTATCGCCAGATCGAGCATTATGCCGGACCGGTCAGCACCGGCATCGTCGCCGCCGCTTTCCTGCTCTGGCTGACGCGGCTGATCCTCCAATTGGTGCGGCCACGACAGGATTAGGGTCGGCGTCGATCAGACCGATGCCAATCAAAACATTGCACGAAACACCGTCCCCTGCTCACGCCCGCGGATGGGCGGTGCGGTAGACGTCCATCAGATGGGCGGTGTCGACCGCCGTGTAGATCTGGGTCGAGGAGAGGCTGGCATGGCCGAGCAGCTCCTGGAGCGAGCGCAGATCGGCGCCGCGGCCGAGCAGATGGGTGGCGAAGCTGTGCCGGAGCGCATGCGGGGTAGTCCGGTCCGACAAGCCGAGCCGCACCCGGGCATGGCGGACGACGCGGCGGATCATCTCGCCGTTGAGCGGCCCGCCGCGGGCGCCGCGGAACAAGGGCGCGTCGCGCGAGGACGGATAAGGCGACAAAGCGAGATAGCGCAGGATCGCCTCGCGCACCGGCGCCAGCAACGGCACGACCCGCGTCTTGGCGCGCTTGCCGGTGACGACCAGGGCCTCGCCCATCGGCAGCGTGGCGCCGGTGAGGCCGAGCGCCTCGGCGACGCGGAGGCCCGAGCCGTAAAGCAGGGTCAATATGGCGAAGTCGCGGGCGGCGATCCATTCCGCGCGCGCCTCCTCGCCCGCTTCCTCGGCGAGCGCCATCACGTCGTCGGACGAGATCGGCCGGGGCACCGAGCGTGGCCGCTTCGGACCCTTGAGGCGCGGCAGATTCGCCTCCCCGCCCCGTTCGGCCGCGGCGAAAGCGAGGAAATTCCGGATCGCGGAAAGCTCGCGCGCCGCCGAGCTGTTGCCGAGCCCCTCGGCGCGGCGGCGGGTCAAGAAGGCGCGCAGGTCCGCGGCCCGCAGCCCCGCCAAAGCGGCATCGTCGACCGCGCCGCCGAGATGTTCGGACAGGAAGCCGATCAGCCGGTGGGCGGTGGCGAGATAGGCGCGGACGGTATGCGGGGAACGGCGGCGGTCGCGGACGAGATGCTGCTCCCAGCGCCCGGCAATCTCCCGGGCGGGGTGGCCGGTCAATCGATCAGCCACCGGCCGATCGAGCGGGTGAGGACCCGGCCGAGGAAGACGAGCAATTCCGAGCCGTGGCGGGTCTCGAAGCCCTGCTCGGCGCGCTGGCCGAGCGCGAGCAGGCCGCCGGGAAGCGGCGCCTCGCTCTCCAGCCGGACCAAAGCCTCGGCGCGGATCAGGGTGCAGGCTGGGCCGAACAGAGGATGGCCGCGCTTGCAGCCGCGCAGCATCACGCCTTCGAGCCCCTCGATCGAGCGCTCGATCAGCCGCGGGTCGACGAATTGCAGGCCCGAAGCGTCCGCGCGGACGCCGCGGTCGCCGACGAACAGGGCGACGGCGACGGCGTCGAGGCCGAGAATCTGCGGCCATTCCTGGGTAACGATGTGGATGAGATGGTCGAAGCCTTCGGCATCGATCGTAGCGAGCACCGCCTCGTGGATCGAGGCGACCGCGCCCGAATGGCCGCGGGCGAAAGCGATCAGATCCTGATTGGCCTCCTCGGCCGCGGCGACCCGCGCGCGCAGGCTGGCGACCGCCCGATCCTCGAAGTTGATGACTTTGCCCATCGCCTGAGGAGCTTAACCAGAAGATGGTTAAGATGCGATTTCATATTGTCATCCCCTGCATTTGCAGGGGAGGGGTATCATGCGAAGCATGGTGGAGGGGCCGGCTCCGTGCCAATGCCCCTCCACCGCACTTCGTGCGGTCCCCCTCCCCTCGAAATCGAGGGGAGGACCAATCAGCCGATGCTCTGCCCCGTCTTCTGCCAGTCGGCGAGGAAGGCTTCGAGGCCGCGGTCGGTGAGCGGGTGGTTGAAGAGCTGGCGGATCACCGCCGGCGGCGCTGTCATCACGTCGGCGCCGATCTTGGCCGCTTCGAGCACGTGGATCGGGTGACGGACCGAGGCGACCAGGATCTCGGTGGCGAAATCGTAATTGTCGTAGATGAGGCGGATCTCGGAGATGAGCTGCATCCCCTCCGTGCCGATGTCGTCGAGGCGGCCGACGAAGGGCGAGATGAAGGTCGCGCCGGCCTTGGCGGCGAGCAGGGCCTGATTGGCGGTGAAGCAGAGGGTGACGTTGACCATCGTGCCTTCGCCGGTCAGCGCCTTGCACGTCTTGAGGCCGTCGACGGTGAGCGGCACCTTGACCGCGATATTGTCGGCGATCTTCCGCAAGATCCCGGCCTCGCGCATCATCTCCTTATGGTCGGTGGCGACGACTTCGGCCGAGACCGGGCCGGCGACGATGCCGCAAATTTCCCGCACCACTTCGAGGAAGTTGCGGCCCGCCTTGTGGATCAGCGAGGGGTTGGTGGTGACGCCGTCGAGGAGGCCGGTTTCGGCGAGGTCGCGGATTTCGGCGGTGTCGGCGGTGTCGACGAAGAATTTCATGGGGGCCTCGTGGAGAGATTCGGTCGAGCTATAGCCTCGGCTTCGGGCGCTGTCAGGGCCGCCGCCGCCGCTGCTTCGCCGAGATGGACTTGATGATGAGCCTTTGCTCGCCGGCCGAGTCGATCGGCGGCTCCGCATTGGCCAGCGCCTCCTCGATCAGCGCGTCGATGCGGGGATCGTCGAATGCCTCGGCCGTCATCAGCCGGACGTGGCGGACGCGGCTGCCGCCGCCCTTCAGCAGCTTGTGCGGGTCGGCGAGATGGACGCCCCAGAGGAAGCACAGGGTCACCCAGCGCGGCATCACCGCCAGCGACAGGATAGCCTGCCCCGCTTTCTCGCTCGGCCCGAAGCCGATCGCGAGCGCATTGTAATTGTCGTAGACGAGGATCGCCGCGCCGGGGATGCGCGCCTTCGCCTTGGCGAGCAGCGCCCGGGTCAGCGCCGCAACTTCGGGCGTGAATTTGTCGATGAAGGAATCGAGCTGCGGTTGAGGTTCCACGCCTTTGTCCTCCCTTTCGTCATTGCGAGGAGCGGAGCGACGCGGCAATCCAGACGGCGCCGAGCTGGATTGCTTCGCTTCGCTCGCAATGACGACAGGAATAGCACGATCTCGCCCGGCCGAACTTGCCTTTCCCCGTCCGGGACTCGATCTAGGCCATAATGTCCCGCGCCCGCCTGATCCTGCTCAACGCCGCTTTGGGCCCGCTCGATTACCGGGTGCCGCACGGCATGGCGGTCGAGCCCGGCTCGATCGTCGTCGCGCCGCTCGGGCCGCGCCAAATGCTCGGCGTGGTCTGGGAGCCCGAGCGGCTGCCGGCGGAGGAAGTCGGCGACAACCGGCTGCGCCCGCTCCTCCACGCCTACGACGTGCCGCCTTTGTCGGAGCCGCTGCGGCGGCTGATCGAATGGACGGCGGCTTATTATCTGGCGCCCATCGCCTCGGTGCTGCGGATGGCGCTCGCCTCGACCAGCGCGCTCGAGCGGGGGCGCAAAGTCACCGAATATCGCGCCACCGGCCTGGTGCCCGAGCGGCTGACGCCGCAGCGGCGCCAGGCGCTGGAGCGGATCGGCGAGCGGCAGGGGCTGGTGCGCGAGCTCGCTTTGGCCGCCAGCGTCTCCGACGCTGTCATCCGCGGCCTGGTCAAGGGCGGGGCGATCGAGGCGGTCGACGTCTCGCTCGACGACCCCTTCCCCGCGCCCGATCCCGATCACGACCCGCCGGCGCTGGAGCCCGCCCAAGAGGAAGCGGCGGCGGCGTTGGTGGCGGCGGTCACGGCGGCGGATTTCGCCCCCTTCCTGCTCGACGGTGTCACCGGCTCAGGCAAGACCGAAGTCTATTTCGAAGCCATCGCCGAAAGTCTGCGCCGGGGCCGGCAGGTTCTGATCATGCTGCCGGAGATTGCCCTGACGGTGCAATTTCTGGAGCGCTTCGCCGCCCGCTTTGGGGTGCGGCCGGCGGAATGGCACAGCGACCTGTCGCAAAAGGAGCGCCGCCGCACCTATCGCGCCGTGATGAATGGCGAGGCGCGAGTGGTGGTGGGCGCGCGCTCATCCCTGTTCCTGCCGTTCCCGGAACTGGGCCTCATCATC
>JAQGLF010000129.1 GCA_028293025.1 Alphaproteobacteria bacterium | reverse complement strand
CCTCGCTCTCGCCCGACGGGAACAGGTCGACGATGCCGCCGCGGACGGCGAATTCGCCGGCATCGGCGACGGCGTCCGTCCGGTGATAGCCGTTGGCATGGAGGAGGACGGTCAGCCGCTCCAGATCGATCCGCTCGCCCGGCGCGAGGTGGGCGACGAGCTGGCGGATGCGGAAGGGGGTCAACGTACGCTGGGTGGCGGCGTTGACGGTGGTGACGAGCAATTGCGGCTTGTCGGCCTTGCGCTGGAGCGCGTGCAGGGTGGCGAGGCGCTCGGCGGTCGAACGAAGCGATGGCGAGCTGCGGTCGTAGGGCAGGCAGTCCCAGGCCGGAAAAGCGAGGATCTCGAGCTCGGGCGCGAAATATTGGGCGGCGTCGGCGAGCGCCCGCATCGCCGCCTCGTCGGGCGCGACGAACACGGCGCGCCCCTTGGCCGCGCGCGCCAGGTCCGCCGCCAGCCACGGCAGGAAGCCCGCCGGCGCCCCGGCCAGCGTCATCGGGCGGTCCGCCGACAGAATGCGCTGAAGATCGCTCACTTTAAGCCCCTCCCCTTCAGGGGAGGGGTTGGGGTGGGGCCGGTGCTCGTGAAGAACGCCGTGCCTATGCTCGCCCGACTCCCCCACCCCCATCCCCTCCCCTGAAGGGGAGGGGCTAATTGTCGTTCGTCCACGCTCACTTCGAATGCCTTATGTAGTCCACGCGCTGCAGCCGGCCCATCATCGCGCCCCGATAAGCTTGCGGCGGCGCGGCGGTTCCGATCGCCCAGGCCATGATGTCGACGTCCTGCTCCTCGATCAGTGCCTCGAACCAGGCGATCTCCTCGTCGCCCCAGCCCGCGCCCTCGGCATCGAAGAAGCCGCCGATCAGCAGATCGGCCTCCTTGGTGCCGCGATGCCAGGCGCGGAAGCGGAGGCGCTTGAGGCGGGCGTCGCGGTCCATGGGCTCCATGCGGAATTGGCCGGCGGGGCTGTGACAGCCCCGTCGGCGCGGGTTGAGAGGCCCATCTAGGGGCCGACGAGGCGGATGTGAAGGACGCGCGCCCTCTTGGGAGCGCGCCCCGGTTCCGCTACCAAAAGCCGATGCGGCCCGACATCCTCAACCCCCTGTTCGCCGAAGTGGAGGTGCTGAAGGGCATCGGGCCCGCGCTCGCCAGGCCGCTGAAGCGGCTGGGTCTGGCGCGGGTGGTGGACGTGCTGTTCCATCTTCCCGGCGGCTGGATCGATCGCAAGCGGGTGGACGTCATCGACGTCGCCGATGCGGGGCAGGTGGTGACCTTGCTGGTGACCCCGGTCGACTATCGCCAGGCCGGCGGGCGCGGGCCGTTCCGCGTCCACGCGACCGACCGCGAGGGCAATTATCTGACCCTCACCTATTTCCACAATCCGGGCTGGGCGAAGAAGCAGCTGCCGCTCGGCGAGCCGAAGATCGTGTCGGGGAAGATGGAGAGCTACGGCCAGGAGTTGCAGATCGTCCATCCCGATTATGTGCTGGAGCCGAAGGAGGCGCTCGATTTACCCGAGCGGGAGCCGGTCTATGCCCTGTCCGAGGGCCTCACCAACCGGCGGATGGGCGATCTCGCCGGCCAGGCGCTGGCGCGGGTGCCGGCGCTCGCCGAATGGATCGAGCCGAGCCTGCTCGCCCGGCGGCAATGGCCGGGCTGGCAGGAGTCGCTGGAGGCGGCGCACCGCAATCCCGACGCGGCGGCGCGCGAGCGGCTCGCTTATGATGAGGTCTTCGCCAACCAGCTGGCGCTGATGCTGGTCCGCGCCTCCTCGCGCCGGCGCCGCGGCCTGCCGCTCGACGGCGACGGGCGGCTGCGCAACCTGCTCCGCCTGCCTTATGCGCCGACCGGCGCGCAGAAGCGGGCGATGGGCGAGATCGAGGGCGACATGCGCCAGCCGGTGCCGATGCTCCGCCTGCTCCAGGGCGACGTCGGCTCGGGCAAGACCCTGGTCGCGCTCGAAGCGCTGCTGATCGCCGTCGAGGCCGGGACGCAGGGAGCGATGCTGGCGCCGACCGAAATCCTCGCCCGCCAGCATTTCGAGACCCTGTCGCGGCAGCTGGCCGGCCTGCCGGTCACCGTCGCCATCCTCACCGGCCGGGAGAAGGGCAGGGCGCGCGAATCGACCCTGATGAGCCTCGCCGACGGCTCGATCGACATCCTTATCGGCACCCACGCCATCTTCCAGCAGGCGGTGACCTATAAACGCCTCGGCCTCGCCGTGGTCGACGAGCAGCACCGCTTCGGCGTCGCCCAGCGGATGCTGCTGACCCAGAAAGCGGAGACGCCGCCGCATCTTCTGGTGATGACGGCGACGCCGATCCCGCGGACCCTGACCCTGACCCAATATGGCGAGATGGACGTCAGCCGATTGGACGAGATGCCGCCGGGCCGCCAGCCGGTCGAGACCCGCGTGCTCAGCGCCGAGCGGCTGCCTGAGGTGGTCGACGGGCTGGCGCGGCATATCGCTCGCGGCGGCCAGGCTTATTGGGTCTGCCCCCTGGTCGAGGAGAGCGAGGCGAGCGACCAGGCCGCCGCCGAAGCGCGGGCGCGGATGCTGCACCAGCGCTTCGGGCCCAAGGTCGGCCTCATCCACGGCCGGATGAAGGGACCGGAGAAGGACGAGGCGATGGCCGCCTTCCAGCGCGGCGCCGTCTCCGTGCTCGTCGCGACCACCGTGATCGAAGTGGGGGTCGACGTGCCCAATGCCACCTTGATGATCGTCGAAGGCGCGGACCGCTTCGGTCTCGCCCAGCTCCATCAATTGCGCGGGCGGGTGGGGCGCGGGGAGGCGCGCTCGATCTGTCTGCTGCTGCGTGGCGATATGCTCAGCGAGACGGCGCGGGCGCGGCTCGCTTTGATGCGGGAGACCAATGACGGCTTCCGCATCGCCGAAGAGGATCTGCGGCTGCGCGGCGCAGGGGAGATTCTCGGCACCAGACAGTCCGGCGAGGCGCAATTCCGCCTCGCCAGCCCCGAGCAGATCCAGGACCTTGCCCAGACCGCCTCGGACGATGCGCGCCTGCTGGTCGACCGCGACGGCGGACTGGAAGGCCCGCGCGGTCAGGCGGCGCGGGTGCTTCTCTATCTGTTCGAGCGCGACGCCGCCGTGGGCCTGCTGCGCGGCGGCTAAAGCCCCTCTCCTTCAGGGGAGGGGTTGGGGTGGGGGGAGTCCTGAACCGCTCGGTAGCTTTGGGTGAGCTCAACCAGCCCCACCCCAACCCCTCCCCTGTAGGGGAGAGGCTAAGTCAGGCCGTCAGCAGGCCGTGCTTCTTCTTGCCGGCGGAGATGCGCACTTCGGAGGCGACGGCGATGGTCGCGTCCTCGCCGGCGACTTCGCCGTCCACCCGCGCGCCGCCCTGGGCGATCAGGCGCCGGGCTTCGTTCTTTGATGCGCAAAGGCCGAGGCCGACGAGCGCGTCGACGAGGCCGATCTGCCCGCCCACCTTGAGCGTCGGCAGCGCCTCGCCCGCGGCGCCTTCCTCGAAGGTCCTGCGCGCCGTCTCCGCCGCGGCCTGCGCAGCCGCGTCGCCATGTGCGAGGGCGGTGGCCTAATCCTCCAGAATATTCTTGGCGACATTGATCTCGCTGCCTTCGAGCTTTTCCAGCCTCTCCACCTCGTCGAGCGGCAGATCGGTGAAGCGGCGAAGGAACTTGCCGACGTCCCCGTCCTGCGTGTTCCGCCAATATTGCCAATAATCGTACGGCGCGAGCTGGTCGGGGTTGAGCCACACCGCGCCGGCCGCGGTCTTGCCCATCTTGCCGCCGTCGGCGGTGGTGAGCAGCGGCGTGGTGAGGCCGTAAAGCTGGGTGGAGTCGATGCGGCGGGCGAGCTCGATGCCGTTGACGATATTGCCCCATTGATCCGAGCCGCCCATCTGTAGCCGGCATGCCGCGCGGCGCGATAATTCCAGGAAATCATAGGCCTGGAGGATCATGTAGTTGAATTCGAGGAAGGTGAGCGGCTGCTCCCGTTCGAGCCGCAGGCGGACGCTGTCGAATGTCAGCATCCGGTTGATCGTGAAATGCGGGCCGACGTCGCGCAGGAAGGGGATGTAATCGAGCGCATCGAGCCAGTCTGCATTGTCGACCATGATCGCATCGGTCGGCGCGTCGCCAAAGGTCAGGAAATGTTCGAAGATGCGGCGAATCGAGGCGATGTTCGCCTGGATATCCTCGGGCGTCAGCAGCTTGCGGCTCTCGTCCTTGCCGGAAGGGTCGCCGATCTTGGTCGTGCCGCCGCCCATCACCACGATCGGCTTGTGGCCGGCCTGCTGGAGCCGGCGCAGCATCATGATCTGGACGAGGTTGCCGACGTGAAGCGACGGTGCGGTCGCGTCGAAGCCGATATAGCCGGGCACGATCTGGCGGGAGGCGAGGTCGTCGAGCCCCTCGGCGTCGGTGACCTGATGGATGTAGCCGCGCTCGTCGAGGAGGCGCAGGAGATCGGAACGGAAGCCGGACATGGAGCGGTGCTTAGCCTCCTCGTCATCCCCGCGAAAGCGGGGATCCAGTCTCAGGGATGCGGGCGAGTCCGCTTGAGATGGATTCCCGCTTTCGCGGGAATGACGTAGGGGGTGCGCGTGAAGCTGAAACTTGTCCCGCATCCCGAAACCCCGCCCGGCTCGATCGATGCCGTCGAGGTCGAGCTGTTCATGACCGATGGCGTCGACATGCTTCTTTGCTACGCCGTGATGGGCTCCGGACTGTTACTGCCGGAATGGCAGAGCCCGGAGCGAGCCGACGGGCTTTGGCGGACGACCTGCTTCGAGCTGTTCCTTCGCCCCCGGGACTCCGGCGCCTATTTTGAATTCAATTTTTCCCCGTCTTCGCGATGGGCGGCTTATGCCTTCGACAGTCATCGCGAAGGCATGCGGCCGATGACCCTCAGCGTCGATCCCGATGTCGACCGCGAGGCGCCTCCCGAACCAGGGGAGAGCGCCGCCCATTACAGACTGGATGCCGAAGTCGACCTGTCCGATGTGCCGGTTGGACCGTTGCTCATGGGCCTCGCCGCGGTGATCGAAGAAGAGAACGGGACCAAATCCTATTGGGCGCTCGCCCACCCGCCGGGAAGGCCCGATTTCCACCATCCGGATTGCTTTGTTTTCGAACTGCCGCCACCAGCCTAGATCATGAAATTTGGTATCGATCGGCTCCTCGAGGACCCGGCCCTGCGCGCCCCGCTGGCGGGCAAGCGCGTGGCCTTGCTCGCCCATCCCGCCTCCGTCGCCCGCGACCTTACCCATTCGCTCGACGCGCTGGCGGCCTGTCCCGACCTCAGGCTCAGCGCCGCCTTCGGGCCGCAGCACGGCCTCAGAGGCGACAAGCAGGACAATATGGTCGAGTCGCCCGACTTCGACGATCCGGTCCTCGGCATCCCGGTCTTCAGCCTTTACGGCGAGGTGCGTCGGCCCAGCGGCCAATCGATGGGGACGTTCGATGTCCTGCTCGTCGACCTCCAGGATCTGGGCTGCCGGATCTACACCTTCGTCACCACCCTGCTCTACGTGCTCGAAGCGGCGGCGAAGAATGGCAAGAGCGTCTGGGTGCTGGACCGGCCCAATCCGGCGGGACGCCCGATCGAAGGACTGATGCTTCGGCCCGGTTGGGAGAGCTTCGTCGGCGCCGGGCCGATGCCGATGCGCCACGGTCTCACCCTCGGCGAGCTCGGCCGCTGGTTCGTCGCGACGATGAAGCTCGAGCTCGACTATCGCGTGATCGAGATGGAGGGTTACGACCCGAACGCCGCTCCGGGCCACGGCTGGCCGCTCGGCGAGCGGATCTGGATCAATCCGAGCCCCAATGCGCCGAACCTGTTCATGGCGCGGGCTTATGCCGGGACGGTGATGCTCGAAGGCACGACCTTGTCCGAGGGACGGGGCACGACGCGGCCGCTGGAGATTTTCGGCGCGCCGGACGTGGATGTGCGCGCCTTGCACGCGGAGATGCGCAAGCTCGCCCCGGAATGGCTCCATGGCTGCGCGCTGCGTCAGATCTCGTTCGAGCCGACCTTCCACAAGCATGTCGGCAAGCTCTGCAGCGGCCTCCACATCCACGCCGAGGCGCCGTCCTACGACCACGGCGCGTTCCGCCCCTGGCGGCTGCAGGCGCTCGCCTTCAAGGCGATCCGGCGGCTCTGGCCGGACTATCCGCTCTGGCGCGACTTCCCCTACGAATATGAGCTCGGCAAGCTCGCCATCGACGTCATCAATGGCGGGCCGCTGCTGCGCGAATGGGTCGACGCCCCGGAGGCGATGCCCGCCGATCTCGACGCGCTGACCATGCCCGACGAGCAGGCGTGGCGGGAGGAGCGCCGGCAATTCCTCCTCTACCCGGACGAGGCTTGAGCGTGGACGAGGCGGCCGTCGACCGCCTGCTTGCCGCCGATTCCGGCAATGTCGAGGCCCTGCTCCGCAAGGGCGATCTGAGGAGCGCGGCCGGCGACGATCGCGCCGCCGTCGCCTTCTACAAGCGGGCGCTGGGTCTCGCGGCGGGGCTCGGCGCGCTGCCCATGTCGCTGAAGCCGGCGGTCGCGCGCGCCCAGGCGGGGCTCGCCCGCGCCGAGGGGCATTTTGCCCGCCATCTCGAGGAAGCGCTCGCCGGAGCCGGCTTCCCGGCGGGCCGCCGGCCGCCGCGCTTCCAGGACTCGCTCGATTTGCTCTCCGGCCGCCGCCAGGTGCCGCTCCGGCTCCAGCAGCCGACTTCCTATTATTATCCGGGCCTGCCGCAGCGCCGCTATTACGAACGGTCCGAATTCGCCTGGGCGCCGCGGGTCGAGGCGGCGGCGGCGGCGATGCGGGAGGAATTGCGCGCCTTTTTCGAAGCGGGCGGCGAGGGGTTTACCCCTTATGTGGTCAGCGATCCGACGCGGCCGCGCACCGACTTTCACGGTCTCACCGACAATCCGGCCTGGAGCACGCTCTATCTGTGGGAGAAGGGCGCGCCGGTGGAGGCAGCGATCGCGCGCTTCCCCGACACCTTCGCGGCGGTGAAGGATCTCGATCTGCCGCAGCTCGGCGCGCGGGCGCCCTCCATCCTCTTCTCGCGGCTGCAGGCCGGCGCCAGGATCCCGGCGCATCACGGCGTCATGAACGCCCGCCTCATCTGCCACCTGCCGCTGATCGTGCCGGCGGAATGCGGCTTCTGTGTCGGCGGCGAGACTCGCGCATGGCGGGAAGGCGAGCTGCTCGTCTTCGACGACACGGTCGAGCACCAAGCCTGGAACGGCAGCGACCGCGACCGGATCATCCTCATCTTCGACGTCTGGCGGCCGGAGCTCGGCCAGGAGGAGCGGCGCGCGATCGCCGCCATGTTCGCCGCGATCGACGATTATTCGCGATAACGGGAGCTAAGGCTTCGGCGTTTCCAGGAAGCCCGCCACCTCCGCGATACGGACGGCATGGATGAGCCGGTCGTTTCCGAACTGATAAAGGGTGGACCGCGTGGCCATTCGGGAATCGGCGATAAAGGTGGGCGGCAGGTTTCTTCGATCCACGGTATCGTAGGTGTCGATGACGAGGAGATCGCCTTCGCCGTCGCCCGAGCCTGCCGAGCCTTCGCTGTAGCCGAGGACTCGGCCATTATAGCGCGCCGATTCAGAGGCGCGGAGCCTCAGCCATGCCGTCTTTCCATCGGCGGCCAGCCTGCCGTTTCGGTAGACCTTCACATCATCCGCGAAGAGCGGCGCGATTTTTGCGACGTCCTGGATGACGGGTGACGCAAGAATCTTGCTCGCATCATAGACATATTGCGGAGGCGCCGGAGGCGGGGCGGCGTCGGCCGTCGACGCGACTGCAAGTGCGAGGATGGACGGAAGCTGCTTCATTCGCGTCCTTCTCCTTCGAGAAATCAGGCATCAGCTCTTCCGGCTCAGCGCCCGCATCGCATCGTCCAGCCCGGCCAGCGTCAGCGGGTACATGCGGTCCTGCATCAGCGCGCGCAGGATTTCGGTCGAGGCGGAATAGGACCAAAAGCGCTCCGGCGTCGGGTTGAGCCACACCGCGGCGGGATAGGTGGTCGCCAGCCGCTTCATCCAGACCGCGCCCGCTTCCTCGTTGAAATGCTCGACCGAGCCGCCGGGATGGGTGACTTCATAGGGGCTCATCGACGCGTCGCCGACGAAGACGAGCTTGTAGTCGTGGCCGAATTTGTGGAGCACGTCCCAGGTCGCAATGCGCTCGCCGTGGCGGCGGCGATTGTCCTTCCACAGGCTCTCATAGGGGCAATTGTGGAAGTAGAAGAATTCGAGGTTCTTGAACTCGCTGGTGGCGGCCGAGAACAATTCCTCGCAGATTTTGATATGCGGATCCATCGAGCCGCCGACGTCGAGGAAGAGGAGCAATTTCACCGCATTGTGCCGCTCCGGACGCATGCGGATGTCGAGCCAGCCCTTGCGGGCGGTGCCGTCGATCGTCTCGTCGATGTCGAGCTCGTCGGCGGCGCCCTCGCGGGCGAAGCGGCGGAGGCGCCGCAGCGCCACTTTGATGTTGCGCGTGCCGAGCTCGATCTGGTTGTCGAGGTTGCGGAACTCGCGCTTGTCCCAGACCTTGATCGCGCTGCGGTTGCGGCCGGTTTCCTGGCCGATGCGGATGCCCTCCGGGTTGTAGCCATAGGCGCCGAAGGGCGAGGTGCCGCCGGTGCCGATCCATTTCGAGCCGCCCTGGTGCCGGCCTTTCTGCTCCGCCAGCCTCTGCTTCAGCGCCTCCATGATCTCGTCCCAGGAGCCGAGCGCCTTGATCTCCGCCATCTGCTCGGGGGTGAGATAGAGCTCGGCGACCTTGCGCAGCCATTCCTCCGGGATCGGCACGGATTCGCTCCCGTAATCGGCCGCCAGCCCTTTGAAGACCTTGCCGAAGACGAGATCGAAGCGGTCGAGCAGGCCCTCGTCCTTCACGAAGGTGGCGCGGGCCAGCCAGTAGAATTCCTCCGGCCGCGCCGCGATGACATCGGCATCGAGCGCCTCAAGCAGGGTCAGATGCTCCTTCAGCGAGGCGCTTATGCCCGCCGCGCGAAGCTCGTCGACGAAGGAGAAGAACATCGCCCCACTTTAGCGCGCGGGGCGCCGTCCGGCCAGCGCCCGCGCGCGCCGTTGGTTAACCGCGCTGCAACTTATTGCGCCTAGGCCTTCGTCCGGAACGCAACAGGGTAGAGGCGGCACGTGGCGAGCTCAGTGGTCGAGACGACCGACGAAGAATCGATCAACATCGTCGCCCGCAATTGCGGCTCGCTCGCGATCGAATGCAGCGATGTCTCCGGCTATGTCGCCGGCGTCACCGAACGCATTTCCTCGAACCTCAGAACCCTCGACACGCTCGAGGAAGTCACCAGCCGGCTGCTGCTCGACCAGGCGCGGGTCGCCGAATCCACCGACGAGGCGCGGATCCTGGCGGAGCAGGCGCGCGAGAAGCTCGGCGAGGGCAGGGCGGCGATCGAGGACACGATTGCCATCTTCAGCGGCCTCACCGATCTCGTCGTCCAGCTCGGCGAGCGCATGGCCGGCTTCGCCGAGGCGATGAGCCGGGTGCAGAACGTCTCCTCGAGCATCGAGAGCATCGCCTACAAGACCAACATGCTGGCGCTGAACGCCACGATCGAGGCGGCGCGGGCAGGGGAGGCGGGCCGCTCCTTCGCGGTCGTCGCCGCCGAGGTCAAGAAGCTCGCCCATGAGACGCGGGCGGCGACAAGCGAGATCGCCGGCACCATCGCCTCGCTGACTCGCGAGGCGGGCGCCGTCACCTCCGAGATCGAAAGCGGCGTTGAGCGCAGCCGCGTCGCCCAGAGCGGCTTCACCACCATCACCGAGCGCGTCCGCGACGTCGCCGAGATCGTCGCCATGGTCGATCGCCAGACCGACGGCATCGCCCAGTCGACCAGCATGATCCAGCAGAGCGTCGACAGCGTGAAGCACGGCCTCACCGCCTTCGCCTCCGACGCCCGCGCCAATGGCGGCGAGCTGGTCGACGTGCGCACCCGGCTCGGCAAGCTCGAGACGCTTTCCAACGACATGCTCGACCGCCTGGCGAGCTGCGGCGTCCGCATCGACGATACGCCGTTCATCGAATATGCGCAGCGCGCGATGCACGAGATCACCGCGATTCTCGAAGGCGGCGTCGCCAGCGGCGAGATCGACATGGAATCGGTGTTCGACACCAATTACGTGCCGATGCCGGGCACCAACCCGGTCCAGTACGAGACCCGCTTCTGCACCTTCGCCGACCGGCACGTCCGCCCGATTCTCGATCGGGTGATGAAGGAGGAGCCGCGGGTGATCGCCGGCGCCATCACCGACATTAACGGCTATCTGCCGACCCACATTTCCGAGCGCTCGCGCCCGCAGGGGCCGGATCCCAAATGGAATGCGGAATATTGCCGCAACCGCCGCAACTTCATCGACGACGTCACCCGCCGCGCCATCGCCAGCGACAAGGAGGCGATGCTCGCCACCTACGGCATGGATCTGGGCGAGGGCCGCTATCTGCCGGTCAAGAACGTCTTCGTGCCGCTCTACGTCAACGGCCGCCGCTGGGGCAATTTCGAGCTGGCCTACCGCGACGACGTCACGGCCTGAGGATTTTTGTGTTCCCCGGCGGAAGCCGGGCCCCAGCTCCTTCCTGGACCCCGGCTTTCGCCAGGGAGCAATCAGAAACGGTGCAATTCCAGAGCTTGCTCAGCCCCCCGGCCGCCGCGCCATGAAGGCCAGGCGCTCGAACAGCATGACGTCCTGCTCGTTCTTCAGAAGCGCGCCGTGGAGGGGCGGGATCGCCTTCGAGGGGTCGCGCGACTGCAGCACCTCGAGCGGCATGTCCTCGTGGAGGAGCAATTTCAGCCAGTCGATAAGCTCGCTGGTCGACGGCTTCTTCTTGAGGCCGGGCACATCGCGGACCTGGTAGAAGACGTCCATCGCCTTGCTGACCAGCATTTTCTGGATGCCGGGGAAGTGGACGTCGATGATCGCCTGCATCGTCTCCCGGTCCGGGAATTTGATGTAATGGAAGAAGCAGCGGCGCAGGAAGGCGTCCGGCAGCTCCTTTTCGTTGTTCGAGGTGATGACGACGATCGGCCGCTCCTGCGCGCGCACCGTCTCGCGCGTCTCGTAGACGTGTATCTCCATCCGGTCGAGCTCCTGGAGGAGGTCGTTGGGGAATTCGATGTCGGCCTTGTCGATCTCGTCGATGAGGAGGACGGGGAGCTTCGGGCTGGTGAACGCCTCCCACAATTTGCCGCGCCTGATATAATTGGAGATGTCGTGGACGCGCGCGTCGCCGAGCTGGCCGTCGCGAAGCCGGGCAACGGCGTCATATTCGTACAGGCCCTGATGCGCCTTGGTCGTCGACTTGACGTGCCATTCGATCAGCGGCGCGCCGAGGGCGGCGGCGATCTCATGGGCGAGGATCGTCTTGCCGGTGCCGGGCTCGCCCTTGACGAGGAGCGGGCGGCGCAGCGTGACGGCGGCGTTGACCGCGACCTTGAGGTCGTCCGTCGCCACATAATTGCTGGTGCCCTCGAACCGCATCGCCGCCCTTTTACGTTAACGTCAACGGCAGCGATAAGGGAGGGTCAGGCGCTGCGCAAGCAGCGGTGAGGCGCGGCGTTCAGGCCTGCTGGCCGGCGGCGCGGGCGGCGGCGCGGCTCTCGAGCAGGTCGAGGAGACCGTAATGCTGGACCAGCACCTGCTCGGCGCCGAACAGCAAGGCGCGCTGGGCGGCGCCGGCGGTGAAGCCGTCGGCGACCCCGGCGATCCTGTCGGTATCCGCGGCGGCATAAGGGGGCGGCTCGATCCCGTAACGCTGCGCCGCGCCGTCGAGGGCGAAGCGGATCGCGGCCCAGTCGAGGATGACGGCCATCGCCGCGCCGAGCGCGCAGCCGTGGCGCTCTGATTGGGCCAACATCTCGATCGCGTGGCGCTGGCCGAAGACCGCGGCGTCGCTCGCCGCGCCGCCGGGCGTGCTCGGCACCGGCCCCGCGGAAACCGCCAGCCGGGCGAGATAGGCGCGCTCGCCGGCAAAGGCGTAAGCAGCCTCCGCGACCCAGGCGCGCGGCCCCGGGTCGACGATGCGAGCGGCGGCATGATCGACGATGCCCGGATAGCGGCCGTGGAGGATGCAGAGGAAGTGGAGGAAGTCGGCGAGGTTGCGGGCCGAATCGGCCTCGCGAAGCAAGGTGTCGCTGCGGCTCCAGCCCTGGGCGGCACTGCCCCGCTCGGCGACGGCGGCGATCAGCAGGGCGCCGGTGCGGGCGCCTACCGCCGTGCCGACCGATGCCGTTGCCATGTAAAACCCTCCCGCGAAGCCGCCCATGCAGCCGCTCTAACCGGCTTCACCTATATCAATGCCGTAAAAACGAGGTTTATGCCGCGTTAGGGGGAGCGAAAGGGATGGGGGGCCGATCGTCGCAGCTGTCGCCTACCGGAGGGACCCATAAGTCGCGGCATCGCGTGGGCTGGACACCGTTCCCGAAGGCCTGCAACCTGCGCCGATTCGAAGCTCGGAACAGCGTCATCTTCCTGCGGCGTCGATGAATAAGGGAGCCGGTGGGGGAGCAGGATTTCACGGATGTGGCGGTGTGGGGCTGCGGCAGCATCGGCCTGTCCCTGGCGGCCTCATTCGCGGCGCGGCGGCTTGCGGTGCTCGGCTGCGATATCGACGGCGGTCGCCTCGCACGAATTGCCGATGGTTCGGCCTGTCGGACGGAGCCCGATCTGGCGCGTTCGGTTCGCGCGGGGCTTGAGTCCGGCCTGCTCCGCTTCACGCATGAGCTTGGAACCGCCGACGCGATCCGGGCTCACATCATCGCCGTGCCAACGCCGTGGCGGGATGGCGACGGCTTCGACGACAGGCCGCTGCAGGCGGCGATCGAGGGCATTCTCGCTGTCGCAGGGCCGCGCGACGCGATCTGCATACGCTCCACGGTGCCGATCGGAGTCACGGCGGCGCTTGCGCGGCGCCTGAAGGCGGCCGGACGCGATATGGATGTCGCCTGCACGCCCGATCGGAGCATCGAAGGCGCAAGCTATCGGGAGCAATTCTCGACGCCGCATCTGATCGGCGCCGACGATCCGGCGGCGGCCGGCCGGATTGGCCGCCTGTTCTCCCGACTGGGCGAGATCCTCATCTGCGGCAGCGCCGCCGAGGCCGAAGCGGCCAAGCTCGTGTGCAACGCGACCCGCGACGCCATGTTCGGCCTCGCCAACGAAGTGGGCCGGCTGCTGGACGGTCTCGGCCTCGACGGGCGGGCGGTCTGCGCCGCGGCCGGCCGCGGCTATGCGCGATTCGCTTTGCCGCCGCCGGGCCCGGTCGGTGGCCCCTGCCTGATGAAGGACACCCATTTGTTGCTCGATGCGGCCCCTGCCGACGCCGCACCGGTCATCCGGGCCGCGCGGGCGCGAAATCATGCCATCCCTGCCGAGGTCGCCGGGGCGATAGCGGCGCATGTCGCCGATCTCACCGAGGCCCGCGTCGCGCTGCTCGGCATTGCATTCAAGGGCCGGCCGGCCGTGGCGGACCTGCGGGGCAGCCCGGCGCTCGAGATCGCCGCCCTGCTGCGCCGGGATTCGCGCCATCGGATCGTCGTCTGGGATGCGGAAGTGGAAGCGGCGGCTGCGCAACGGCAAGGGTTGAGCGCCGAAATCAGTCCGCTGGCGGCGGCGCGCGGCGCGGCGGCGATCGTGCTGGCCAACGACCATCCTGCTTTGCGCGCGCTGGATTTCGATGCCTTGCTCGCTGCCGCCCATCCCCGGGCGCTGATCTACGATCTTTGGGGCCACACATTGGGGCAGGCGGTGACGCTGCAGCCGGGCCAAATGCTGCGCGTCCTGGGCGGGGGCATCCGTCGCGGCGCGCAGGAGGCGCCCGCCCCATGAAGACGGTGGTCCTGCAAAGCTTCCGGACGCGCGACGTTCCGGCCTGGATGACGCGCGCCATGACCAGCGTGGCGCGCTGGTCGGCGATGCACGGCTATGATTACGACCTCAGCGGCGACGAGATTTTCAGCCTCTGCGGCGACGCCTATCTGGCGGCGGTCGGCGACAACAAACGCGCGATTACGAATCTGGCGCGGCTGGAATGGATAGCGAGCGCGCTCGGCTCCGGCTACGACCGGGCCATCTGGCTCGATGCCGACACGTTCGTCTTCGATCCGGAGCGTTTCAGCCTCGACGTGCGCAGCGGCTACGCCTGCGGCAAGGAGGTGTGGATCGGCGGCCATCGGTTGAGTCCGGTCGTCACCCACAAGGTGCACAATGCCGCCTTGATCTTCGCCGGCCATCATCCGGATCTCGACGTGATGATCAGCCTCGTCCGCCATATCGCGGCGACGAGGGCGGTGACAGACAGCATGCAGGTCGGCGTCAACCTCCTGACCGGGCTCCACGCGGGTTTCAAATTCCCGCTGGTGACCAATGTCGCGATGCTCAGCCCGATCGTCGTCGACGCGCTCGCGCGCGACCGGCGCCGGTTGCTGCGGCTGTTCGCCCGCGAGAACGAATATCCCGTCCGCGCGGCCAATGTGGGGTTCAGCCTGCGCGGCGCAGCCGATGTCCCGTCCACAGAGAAAGCGATGGACGTGCTCGAGCGGAGCCGCGGCGAGGTGATCAATCGCTACCTCGGGAAGGAAGCGGATGAGCGCCTGCTCGTCGACGGTCCCGGCCGGCCCCATCCGCGGCTCGATGTCGCTCGCGTCGCCGCCCGGCTATGGCTGAAGGCGCTTCCATCACCGCTCAGGCGCCGAATTCGAGGCCTGCTCGCCGGCGAACCGGCGGGCGCCCTCCACGGAGCCGAAAATTATTGATCGAGGAAGCTGCGCATCTTCCTTGAGCGGCTCGGATGCTTCAGCTTCCTGAGCGCCTTGGCCTCGATCTGCCGGATGCGTTCGCGGGTGACGCTGAACTGCTGGCCGACCTCCTCGAGCGTGTGGTCGGTGTTCATGCCGATGCCGAAGCGCATGCGCAGCACGCGCTCCTCGCGCGGGGTGAGGCTGGCGAGGACGCGGGTGACCGTCTCCTTGAGATTCGCCTGGATCGCGGCGTCGACCGGGATGACGGCGTTCTTGTCCTCGATGAAGTCGCCGAGATGCGAATCCTCCTCGTCGCCGATCGGCGTCTCGAGGCTGATCGGCTCCTTGGCGATCTTCATCACCTTGCGAACCTTCTCGAGCGGCATCGACAGGCGCTCGGCCAGCTCCTCCGGAGTCGGCTCGCGGCCGATCTCGTGGAGGATCTGGCGCGAGGTGCGGACCAGCTTGTTGATCGTCTCGATCATGTGGACCGGAATTCGGATGGTCCGCGCTTGGTCGGCGATCGAGCGGGTGATCGCCTGCCGGATCCACCAGGTCGCATAGGTGCTGAACTTGTAGCCGCGGCGATATTCGAACTTATCGACCGCCTTCATCAGGCCGATATTGCCCTCCTGGATGAGGTCCAGGAATTGCAGGCCGCGATTGGTGTATTTCTTGGCGATGGAGATGACGAGGCGGAGGTTCGCCTCGACCATCTCCTTCTTGGCGATCCGCGCCTCGCGCTCGGCTTTCTGGACCTGGTTCACGATGCGGCGGAACTCGGCGAGGCTCATGCCGGTCGCCTGCGAGATTTCGGCGATCTCGACGCGGATACGGTCGATCGCTGACGATTCCAGGCTACAGAATGCGTTCCACTTCTTGTCGGTGTTGCAGACGCGCTCGGCCCACCCCTCGTCGAGCTCGTGGCCCATATAGGAATCGAGGAAGGCCCGGCGCGGCACCTTGTGCCGCTCGGCGAGGCGCAGCATCTGGCCGCCCAGAGCGGTCAGGCGCCGATTGTAGCTGTAAAGCTGGTCGACGAGATATTCGATCTTCTGGTTGTGGAACTGCATGCTCTCGACTTCGGCCGTGAGCTGCTCGCGAAGCGACTGATATTTGTTCTCGTCGGTGCGGCCGAACTCGCGGCCGCCGCTCATCGCCTCCATCCGCGCGCCCTGGATCTTCGCGAACTTCTTGTAGAGGTCGGTGATGCGGGCGAAGCGCTCCAGCGCCTGCGGCTTCAGCGTCTCCTCCATCTGGGCGAGGGAGAGGGTGTTGTCCTCTTCCTCCTCCTCGAACTGGGGGCGCGCGCGCCGCTCGACCAGGCTCTCTTCCTCGTCCTCCTCGTCGGCGGGCGCGGATTCGACCTCCTCTTCCTCCTTGAACGAAGGGCCGGCGGTCTTCTCGCTAATCTCTTCCCCGGTCCCTTCCTCGGCGCTTTCGACCTGCTCGGGAGTCGGGCCCTTGGACAGCATCGCGTCGAGATCGAGGATCTCGCGAAGCTGCATGTCGCCGCTGTTGAGCGCGTTCGACCAGTGGATGATGGCGTTGAAGGTGATCGGGCTCTCGCAAAGGCCCCAGATCATGGTGTCGCGGCCGGCCTCGATGCGCTTGGCGATCGCGATCTCGCCCTCGCGGGAGAGCAGCTCCACCGCGCCCATCTCCCGCAGATACATGCGGACGGGATCGTCGGTGCGGTCGACCGTCTCCTTCTTCTTCTCGACGATGTAGCGCTCGCCTTCGCCGGACTCGCTGCCGTCGTCGGCGGCGGTGTCGATCTCAGGCTCGTTGCCGTCATCCTCTTCCGCTTCCTCGCTCTCGACGACGTTGACGCCCATGTCGTTGAGCGCGGACATGACGTCCTCGATATGCTCGGAGGACATCTGGTCCTGCGGCAGAGCTTCGTTCAGCTCGTCATAGGTGATGTAGCCGCGCTTCTTGGCGCGGGCGAAGACCTTCTTGATCGACGCATCGTTGAGGTCGATCAGCGGCGCGTCGCCGCCTTCCTGCTTCTCGTCCGTCTCGACCGCCATATTCGCCTTCGCCATTGAATCGCCTTCTTGTCCGGGCTTGCGCCTCAGCTCTCGCCCTCGATCAGGGCCGCGAGCTGTTTCTCCGCCTCGTCGCGGGCGGCCCTCAACCTCTGCTGCTCCCGGAACGCGGCCTCGTCTCCCACCTCCTTCAGCCGGGCGGTCGCCGCTTCGAGCGCCGCGTACAATCCGGGCTGAGCCGCCAACGTGTCGATGACCAGAACGAGATCGCGAGAAGCACGTTCCGGATCGGCATCGCGGCGGGTGAAGGAAAAGG
>JAQGLF010000115.1 GCA_028293025.1 Alphaproteobacteria bacterium | reverse complement strand
TCGGCATCTCCTCGCTGCCCGGCAAGCTCGCCGACTGCCAGGAGCGCGACCCGGCCAAATGCGAATTGTTCCTGGTCGAGGGCGACAGCGCCGGCGGCTCGGCCAAGCAGGGCCGCAACCGCGAGGTGCAGGCGATCCTGCCGCTGAAGGGCAAGATCCTCAACGTCGAGCGCGCCCGCTTCGACCGGATGCTGTCCTCGAAGGAGGTCGGGACGCTGATCCAGGCGCTCGGCACCGGCATCGGCCGCGACGACTTCAACGCCGACAAATTGCGCTACCACAAGATCGTGATCATGACCGACGCCGACGTCGACGGCGCCCATATCCGCACCCTCTTGCTCACCTTCTTCTACCGGCAGATGCCGGAGCTGATCGACCGCGGCCACCTCTTCATCGCCCAGCCGCCGCTCTACAAGGTCGCGAAGGGGCGCTCCGAAGTCTATCTCAAGGACGATGCCAAGCTCGACGATTATCTGGTCGACGCGGGCGTCGCCGGCCATGTGCTGGAGACGGCGGAAGGGCCGCGCTCGGGCGACGACCTGCGCCAGCTCGCCGAGCATGCGCGGCGGATGCGCAGCCTGATGGCCTATGTCCCCCGCCGCTACGATCCGGCGCTGATCGAGGCGCTGGCGCTCGCCGGCGCGCTCAACCCGAACTTGCGCGAGGCGGGCCGGACCGAAGCGATCGGCCGCGCCGCCGCCTGGCTGCAGGCGGGCGACGAGGATTCGACCTGGACCGGCGAGATCGGCGCCGACGGCGATTATGTGCTCCGCCGGCTGTGGCGGGGCGTCACCGACCATCATATCGTCGACCACAAGTTCGTCGCCTCCGCCGAGGCGCGCAAGCTGCACGGCTTGGCGAGCGAACAGGCGCCGGCTTATGCGAGCGCCTCGCGGCTGGTCAGGCTGCGCGCCGCCGCCGCAACGGCCGCCGAGGAGCCGGAGCAGGAGGAGAACACGCCCGGCGCGGAGCTCGAGCCGGCGCCGGAGCGGGCGATCGATCCTCGCGGCGTGCTCGTCCGCCGTCCGATCGAATTGCTCGAGGCGATCCTCGCCGCTGGCCGCAAGGGCCTCTCGATCCAGCGCTACAAGGGCCTCGGCGAGATGAATGCCGAGCAGCTCTGGGAAACCACGCTCGACCCCGAGAACCGCTCCTTGCTCCGGGTCGAGGTCGCCCAGGCCGACGTCGCCGACGAGATCTTCACCCGGCTGATGGGCGACATCGTCGAGCCGCGCCGCGAGTTCATCCAGGAAAATGCGCTGAACGTCGCCAATCTCGACGTCTAGGCGCGGAATGAGGCCTTGGTCCCGCGGGAGCTGATCGACACCGCGCCGATCCCCGGCGGCGAAGGCGCGCTTCGGCTGTTCCGGCGCGGCCGTGAGTTTTCGATCATGCTCGGCGCCAACGAGCTGATGAACAGCCGCCTCAGCGGCTCGGAAGAGGCGCTTGCCGGCCTTGCCTGCGAACGGATCGCCGGCCGGCCGCGACCGCATCTCCTGATCGGCGGCCTCGGCATGGGCTTCACCCTGCGCGCCGCGCTCGCCGCTTTGGGGCCGGACGCCCGGGTCACCGTCGCCGAATTGGTCCCGGCCGTCATTGCCTGGGCGCGGGGGCCGATGACAGCGCTGTTCGGCGGCAGCCTGGAGGACCTCCGCGTCCGCATCGAGGAAGCGGATGTCGCGCAGCTGATCGGCGCCCACGCCGCGTGGGACGCCATATTGCTCGACGTCGACAACGGCCCGGACGGGCTCAGCCGCGCCGCCAACGACCGCCTCTACGCCGATGCCGGCCTGCGCGCGGCGCGGGCCGCTTTGCGCCCCGGCGGCGTCCTCGCCATCTGGTCCTCCGCTCCCGACCCCGCTTTTGCCCGGCGGCTGCACAAGGCCGGTTTCGCGGTGGAGGAGCATGGGGTCCGCGCTCGCGGCGGCCGCGGCGCGCGCCACGTGATCTGGCTTGCGGTGAGCCCCGGCGCCTAGGCTGGATCCCGGTCCTGCGGGCCCCTGTTCCCCGGCGAAGGGCGGGGTCCAGCCCCTTTCTCGGCCCCGGCTTTCGCCGGGGAACAGGTTCAATTCTATCGTGGCCCGCGCTGAGCCTCGACGCTCTGGCCCAGCGGCCTCACTCTCCCCGCCCGCCGCCGCCCTTGCGCTCCGCCAGCTGCGTCAGCGTCAGGAACTCGCGGCGCCAGTCGTCGCGCGGGGCCGAGGCGGCGGCGAGGCGGCGCGCGTCGGCATAGCCGAAATCGCCGAGCCACGGATCGTCCCGCAATTTCTGGCCGAAGGCGGCGACGGCGGCGGCGAAAGCGGTGTCGCCTTGGGGCGCGACGGCGGCGGCGACCAGGCTTGCCGCGACCGGCTGCTCGATCAGCTTCGACTGCGCCTCGCCCGGAAGCTTGTAGCGCAGGCGCAGCCAGGCGAGCTCGCCATTCGCCGCGCCCGCCGCGTCGTGCCGGTTGGCGGGATAATGCCGGTCGGGCAGCCAGCCCTTCGCGCCGGCCGGCACGATCTCGTAGAGCGCCGTCACCTGGTGGCCGGCGCCGATATCGCCGGCGTCGACATGGTCGTTGCTGAACTCCTGCTCGGTCAGCGCCCGGTTCTCATAACCGATCAGCCGATATTCGCCGACATAGGCCGGGTTGAACTCGATCTGGATCTTCACGTCCTGGGCGATGGTGAACAGGGTCGAGGACAATTCCTCGTCGAGCACCTTCTGTGCCTCGCGCGGGCTGTCGATATAGGCGTAATTGCCGTTCCCGTGGTCGGCGATCTGCTCCATCATCGCTTCGTTGTAATTGCCGGTGCCGAAGCCGAGCGTGGTCAGGGTGATGCCGGAATCCCGCTCCCGCTCGACCATCGAGATCAAGGCCTGGTTGTCGGTGACGCCGACGTTGAAATCGCCGTCGGTGGCGAGGAAGACGCGGTTGATGCCGCCTTCGACCTTGTTCGCCTCGGCGGTCCGGTAGGCGAGGGCGATGCCCTCCGCGCCGGCGGTCGAGCCGCCGGCCTGCAGCCGCGACAGGGCCTCGACCACCCGCGCCTTGTCGTAGGTCGGCGGCAGCACCATGCCGGCGGCGCCCGCATAGACGATGATCGACACGCGGTCGCGCGGCGTCAGCCGCTCGGCGAGCAAGGCGAGCGAGCATTGGACGAGCGGCAATTTGTCCGGCTCCTCCATCGATCCCGACACGTCGACCAGGAAGACGAGATTGGCGGCCGGCCGCTCGCTGCGCGGCACGTCATAGCCGCGTAGGCCGATCCTCAGCAGCCGCGTCGCCGGATTCCACGGCGTCCGCGCCATATCCGCGTTGATCGAGAAGGGACGGGAGCGGTCGGGCGGGAGCGGATAATCGTAGCGGAAATAGTTGAGCATCTCCTCGGTCCGCACCGCGCCCTGCGGCGGCATCTCGCCGGACATCAGCATCCGCCGGACATTGGCGTAGCTGCCGGTGTCGACGTCGACGCCGAAGGTGGAGACCGGGGAGTCGGCGACCGCCTGCACCGTCGCGACCGCCTTGCCCGCATAGCGCTCGCGATTCTCGAGCGACATGCCCGGCATGGCGATGCGGCTGCCGGTGACCGCGACCGGCGAGGCGGGCGCATAGGCCATCACACCGGGGGCTGGG
>JAQGLF010000104.1 GCA_028293025.1 Alphaproteobacteria bacterium | reverse complement strand
ATCGAGGTCCTGGGCGCCGAGCTCGTCGGCCGCGGATTGCTGCGTCTCTACGGCGAGGGGCTCGCGTGCATTCCCACCTTTGCACGGCATCAGCATGTGAACATCCGTGAAGCTCAATCGAAGTTGCCGCCGCCGCCCGGTGAAATTCAGGCGGAACTCCCGCTCGGAAGGGAAGGGGAAGGAAAGGAACGGGAAGGGGAGGGAACGGAGGGCACGCGCGCGCAAATGCTGCCGCAGGACTGGAAGCCTGATGACGGCGATCTCGCCTGGGCGGCGACGGCGCGTCCCGATCTCGACCGCAGCGCGCTCGATGCCGAGAGCGAGCGTTTCCGCAATCACGCCGCGGCCAACCGGCGCACGGCCCATCGCTGGGGACCGGCGTGGCGGATCTGGATCAGCAAGGCGCATCCGCCGGCCGAACATCACGGCGGGAACCGCAAGCAGGCCGCGTCGCCGGCCGAGGGCGTGCCGGAGCGCGAGACCGAGGCGCAGTGGCGCGCCCGCCTCGCGCGCTACCGGCCGGGCAAGTTCTGGCTCGAGGGCGACTGGGGACCGCGGCCGGAGTCGGGCCAGGCGCGTGTGCCGCCCAACCTGCTGGCTGATTGGCGCAAGCAGTCGGAGGCAGCATGACATGCCGCGGAGCCTGCGGCCGATCCTCGACGTCGCGTCGGGCAATCTCATGCTGATGATCGCGCTGCATCAGGACAAGCCCTGTCCGACCAACGGGGAGATCATGGAATGGACCGGCGTCGCGCGCAGCCGTCTCAATGCCTGGCTGGACGAACTCGTGGTACGCGGCATCCTCGAGGTCCAGCGGAAGGGTCTCCTGCCGCCGCGGCGCCGGCGCCTGCGCGCGGTCGGCGGAAGCTGGACCGGCTGGACCGCGCGGCGCCGTTCGTCACGGGGGCTGCAATGAGCCGCCGCCGCGCTCCCACGGACGAGGCCCGTGTCGTCAGCGACCTCGAGGCGATCCGCGACGGCGCCATGGAGGACCGCACCTGGGCGCCGGCGCTGCGGGC
Organism: Alphaproteobacteria bacterium; assembly: GCA_028293025.1. Lineage (GTDB taxonomy): Bacteria > Pseudomonadota > Alphaproteobacteria > Sphingomonadales > Sphingomonadaceae > Allosphingosinicella. Next base: position 2,460 of record JAQGLF010000104.1, on the reverse strand, counting down.
CGTCGAGCTGTTGGGCAAGAACATCGGCATGTGGACGGGCGATACCCAGCCGCAAACCTCGCTCGCCGACATGATCAATGAAGCCGCCGCAAAAGCCGGCGACGCTGGGCGGCAACCGTAATAGGATGGGGCGGGGCTGCAGGAGAGTGTGTTGCGCAAGGATCCAAACCGATACTGGTGGGTGTCGCTGCTGCTGGTTCCCGGCACCGCGTTCGGCTTCTGGTATTTCCAGCAGAAGATGTTCCCCGCCAGCGATGGCGGCCTCGGAGCCGTCATCGGCTTCCTGATGGGAGCGTTCCTCGCGGCCCTGTTCGAGGACTATGTCGACCAGAACCCCAAGTGATAAATCACCAGTAAGATGGTGGTAAGCTAGAGTCTCCCCGAACGAAGTCGAATCGTCTTCGTTCATATTCCTCTCCCTCTGCTAGGGGGAGAGGCTAGGAGAGGGGCGAAGCCAATAAAATCCGGCATTTCTTCATCAGTAACGACCGTAATCGTCGATTCCGGCGCACGCTTCTATGCTGACGCGCATGTTCAAGAGACGAAGCCTTTCGCTGCGCACGAGATTCGAGATCCTGAAGCGCGACAACTCGACCTGCCGATACTGCGGCGCCAGGGCGCCCGACGTGGAGTTGCACGTCGACCATGTCCATCCGGTGGCGCTGGGCGGCAAGAACGAGCTGGAAAACCTCGTGACCGCCTGCCGCGACTGCAATGCCGGCAAGGGCGCGCGCCTGATCGAGGAGCGCTCCGCTTTCGCGCGCCAGCTCGACCTCCCGATGGCGACGCGGGTGCAGACACGGCCGCGGCGCTCAATATTCAACTCGTAGTTGCTTTAACTACGCAGCCCATCGTTGTAGTAGTGCTGACATGACACGCGCCGCATGGCTTGGCCTGATCGTTTTGATGAGCGCTTTCGACGATGCGCAGGCACAGAGCTCCTCGTCTGCCAATGTCGGCAATCTTGTCGGCTTGCAGACCGTGTTGGACAAACCCGCTGTCGAACGTCTCGCGCGGCAACAGGCCGAGGCCGGCGATGCCAGAGCGATGGTCGACTATGCGCATCTGATGCGAAGCGGCTCCGGCAATTACGAGGACGGCCTGCGCCGCCGGGCCGAGTCCGAGCGCTTCGACCGCCTGGCGGCGGAGCGTGGCGATCCGCTGGGACAGATCAACACCGGCGTGTGGTGCATGACCAACCAGCTGTACCAGACGCTGCCCGGCGCCTGCAAAAGCGATGTCGAAGCCGTGCGCTGGTTTCGCCTCGCCATGGAGCAGGGCAATGCCGATGGCATGGCCTTCTACGGCTACATGGTCGAATTCGGCCGAGGCGGTCTCGCGAAAGATCCGGATTTGGCGGCCCGCTACTACGCCGACGCGGGCAAGCGCGGCAGTTCCTATGGCCGCGAATTCCTGAACGACATGACGGAGTTTGCCGACCGCTATCCGCGCGCGCCGAATCCATGACGCGCTTTTTGCTCATTGCGGCGCTGGCGCTCGGTCTCACCGGCTGCTTCCCCTTTGGCTCGTTGATAGGAGACAGGTCGAAAGGATCGGCGGAAAGCCCCTCTTTCGGCACTTACGGGAAGACGGTCCCAGAGGTGATTCGCCGCGGCGTCGAGATGGGCGATGCCGGGGCGCAGGCGGCGGCGGGATACTCTACCGAAAAGGGCGAGTACGGCTTTTCCAAGCGCGAGGACGAGGCACTGCGTCTGTATCGTCTCGCGGCGGCGCAGGGGAACCCGGCCGGCCTCACCAATCTCGCGGTGTTCGTCGCCACGGGGCGGGGTGTGCCGCGCGACGATGCCGAGGCCGCGCGCCTTCTGTCGCTCGCGGCGCGGCAGGAGTTCGAACCGGCGCAGCTCTATCTCGCGGCTTTCTATCTCGCCCATCGCGGCAATATCGCCGACGGCGATCCGGGGGCCATTGCCGCGCTGAAGGCGGTCGTCGAGCGCGAGATGCATGCGCCGCTTTGTCGGAACCCCCATGTCGCCGTGGCGGCAGCGCGCCTCTACGAGGACGGCGCCGCCGGCATGCCGCGCGATCTCGCGGAAGCGAGGCGCCTTTACCAAAAGATGGGACCGCCCTCTCCAGACGGTTGTAACGTCGCCGAAGCGAGGGAACGGCTCGCGAAAATGCCAGCAAATCCGGCATTAGATCGTCAGTAACGACCGTAATCGTCGTTTTTCGAAACATGCCGTAGATAGACCATCGATCCCCCGTGAGGGGAGAACGATGGAGAGCATGCAATGGCACCCCCGACAAGAATTGATGCGCCGGTCCTTCCCACAGATCTGGGCCGCGACGGCGAATGGCGTCTGGCGCGGTGGAGTTTCCCCGTCGTGAAGGGTCACGACCACAACTACCTTGAGCTCACCTTTGTGCCCGCCGACGGAAGCAAGGCCGAACTGGTCGGAGAAATTCACGGCGCGAACCACGACCGTGAAAAGGACACCTACG
>JAQGLF010000046.1 GCA_028293025.1 Alphaproteobacteria bacterium | reverse complement strand
AAGGCCAGGCCGAAGCCGCGCAGCGCCGTCTCCAGCCCGGCGACGAACGCGCGGTCCCATTCGTCATCGCCCTTCAGGCTGTAGCCGAGCAGCGCCCCGACCGGCTGCGCGCCCTTGGCGGCGAGGTCGGAGAGGTTCACCGCGACCAGCTTCCACGCCACGTCGCCCGGCGGATCGCCGGGAAGGAAGTGGATTCCTTCGACGATCATGTCGTGGGTGAGGACGAGGATGGGGCCGCCAAGCTCCAGCACCGCCGCATCGTCGAGCAGGCCGCGCGCCGCCGGATCGGGGGCGAGGCCGCGCAGGGCGGCGATGAAGTCGGTCTCGCTGGTCACCGGGCCTTCCTACAGGAAAGCGCCCCGGCCGAGGCAGGCTATTTGCGGACTTCCTTCGCCACCGCGTCGAGGATGCCGTTGACGAAACCCGCCTCGCGCTGGCCGTAAAAGGCCTTGGCGACATCGACATATTCGGAGATCACGCTGCCGGTCGGAACGTCGATCCGCGCCGCCAGCTCATAAGTCCCCGCGCGCAGGATCTGGCGCATCGGCCGGTCGAGCCGGTGCAGCGGCCAATCCGGCATCAGCTTGGCCGAGATCAGCGCGTCGAGCTCGGCGGCGCGGGCATGCGCGCCGCTCACCAGATCGTCGAAGAAATCGACCTCCGCCTCGGCATATTCGACGCCTTCGATCGTCGCGCCCAGGCGGTGATGGTGGAATTCGTGGAGCAGGACCGGGATCGGCGTCTGCTCCATCTCGTGCTGGTAGAGCGCCTGCACGGCGGCGAGGCGGGCGGCGGAACGGGATTTCGAGCGGGTGGAAACGGACATGGGCGCGGCATAGCCAAGGAGGCCGCCCATCCCAAGCCTCGATTGCGAAACCGCTCCGGCAGACGAACGAAGGCCGGAACCCGGCCGCGCAGTGTCGGTTTTCCATCGTGAACGCGACTCGAGGCAGATCCATGAGCAAGAACCTCCACAATCCCGATTCGTCCGACCGGCCGCTGAACCAGAACAACCAGATGTCGGACGACCCCAAGGACGGCAGCCGCAATTCGGACCGGGCCGGGCGGGCGGGCGGCGCCACCGCGGCCGAAAAGCCGCCGGCGCCGGACCGACAGGACCAGTCCGCGATCGAAGCCTTTGGCGAGGAGGGCGCCGGCGTGGCGGCGAAGGAGTGAGGCGATGAGCGACGACACCGAAACCATCGAGATGATCCACGAGGACGCGCTTCCCGGCCATGAGAGCCAGCTGGAGCCGAAGCCGGACTGGCAGCCGCATTATCCGGGCTCCGGGCGCCTCAAGGGCAAGGTCGCTTTGATCACCGGCGCCGATAGCGGCATCGGCCGCGCCGTCGCCGCTCTCTTCGCGCGCGAAGGCGCCGATATCGCCATCCTCTACCTCTGCGAGCATGACGACGCCGCGAAGACCCGGGAGATCGTCGAGAAGGAAGGCCGGCGGGCGATCGCCGTCGCCGGCGACATCGGCGACAAGGGCTTTTGCGAGCGCGCGGTGGCGGAGACGGTGCAGCGGCTCGGCGGCCTCGACATCCTCGTCAACAATGCCGGCGAGCAGCATGCCGACAAGGAGATCACCGACATCAGCGAGGAGCAGCTGAAGCGCACCTTCCAGACCAACATCTTCGGCATGTTCTTCCTGACCCAGGCGGCGCGCCCGCACCTCAAAAAGGGCTCGGCGATCGTCAACTGCACCTCGGTCACCATGTACCAGGGCTCGAAGGAGCTGCTCGACTATTCGGCGACCAAGGGCGCGATCACCGCCTTCACCCGCTCGCTGTCGGAGAACCTGGTCGGCGAGGGCATCCGCGTCAACGCGGTCGCGCCGGGCCCGATCTGGACGCCGCTCAATCCGTTCGGCGGCGCCTCGCCCGAAAAGCTGAAGGATTTCGGCAAGGACGTGCCGATGGGCCGGCCGGGCCAGCCGAACGAGGTCGCGCCCTCCTTCCTGTTTCTCGCCTGCGAGGATTCGAGCTACATGTCCGGCCAGGTGCTGCACCCGAATGGCGGCACGATCGTCGGCAGCTGAGGCCCCTCCGAAAGGTGCCCGTGGCGCGATCCGTGCTATAGCGGCACCCCGCGAGGCGGAGGGGCGACCATGGCGCGATCGATCGGCGCAGCATCGACATCTTCTTCGAAAGCGAAACGGCGGCCGTGACCGCCGAGCTTTCGGACCGCGACCGCGACGAGGCGTTGCGGGGACTGCTCCTGAAGCTGGGCGCGCGCGACCGAATCGGCGAAGAAGAGAAAGAGATATTGCGCCGCTCGATCTCGGACGTGCGGGAGCTGCCGGCGGGCCAGGTGATCGTCCGCGCCGGTACCACGCTCAGCGAATCGACCCTCCTTTTCGAAGGCTTCGTCTGCCGCTACAAGGATATGGCCGACGGCCAGCGGCAGATCCTCGAAATCCATATTTCGGGCGATTTCCTCGACTTGCACGGTTTCCTCCTCAAGCGGATCGACCATAATGTCGCCGCCATGACGTCAGCGCGCTTCGCCCTCATTCCGCATGATGCGCTGCGCCGGATCAGCGAGAATTATCCCCACCTCACCCGCATCCTCTGGTTCTCGACCCTGCTCGACGCGGCGATCCATCGCGAGAAGATCCTGTCGATCGGCCGGCGCAGCGCCGTCACCCGCATCGCCCATCTGCTGTGCGAGCTGCGCGTCCGGCTGAAGCTGGTCGGGCTCGCCGACGAGGGCCGCTACGCGCTGCCGCTCAAGCAGGCCGATCTCGCAGGCGCGACCGGCCTCACCTCGGTTCACGTCAACCGGATGCTGCGCAGGCTTCGCAACGAGGAGATCCTCACCTTTCGCGGCGGCGAGGTCGTCATCCACGATTGGGAGCGGCTGCAGAAGCTGGCGGAGTTCAACCCCGCTTATCTGCATCTCGAGCGCCGGCCGCGCTAGCCCTTCTAAAGGTCGATCACTTCGAATGCGTCGCGGGCAAGGATGCGCTCGGCCAGCATGGAGCGGTGGCAGCCGGCGGCGTCGCGCTCGAAGCAGAGGAGGGCGGCGCGTTGCTCCGACGCTGCCGCCAGCGCCTGCTCGAAAGCCAGTCCGGCCTCGGGGGTCTCCAGCTGCGCGGCATAGATCGTCCGCATCTCCGCGGTCCGGCCCTTGCGCGCCGCTTCCCGCCCCGCCGCCGGAGTCCCCAGCGGGCGCAGGTGGAGATAGTCGATGCCGCGCTCGCGCACCGAATTGCCAAGCGCCGTCTTCGAGAAGCCCGGCCGGCGCGACGCCGCCACCGCGCGGACGTCGATCAGCAGCGAGACCTTGGCGGCCTCGAGCTCGCCCAGGAACTCGTCGGGCGTCTTGCCTTCATAGCCGATGGTGAACAACGGTCGCATGGACCCGACTTAGGGTCGGGGTCACACTCCGGCAAGTTTCCCGAATGTTGGCGATTTACGCCAGCAATTTTGGGAAGATTTGCGACTCTCGGCGAATGAGCGGTCGGCAAATGGCGGAAAACTGAGGAAAACGCGATTTGGCACGGTCCCTGCAATCCTCACTGCATCGCCGCCGGGCAGTCCGGCGGGTTTCAGGGAGACAGACAATGACCTTCAATCTCGGCAATCTTCAGCATGTGGCCCTCTCGCTCGTCGGCGCCGTCTTCGCCGCCAGCCTGTTCATCTCCGCCGCCATCGGCCCCGTCGGTCAGCTCGTCTGACCGGCGCCCGGCGCCTCATCTCGAGAGGCGCTCAGCTTGTGAAGGATTGGTATGATGAAGCAGCAATTCGCGCTTGACCGCTCGGCCGGCAAGGTGATGGGCGTCTGCGCCGGCGCCGCCGAAACCACCTGCGTCGACGTCACCTTCCTGCGGATCGCGGCGGTGCTGAGCCTGTTCCTGCTCGGCCCGATCAGCATCCTCCTCTACCTCGTCACCGCCTGGATCGCGCCCGAGCGCTGAACGGAAAGGCTGCCATGACCGCCAATCTCTACCGCCGCTGGATGCTGAGGCTGCAGGCCTTCCTCGCCGCCGCGCCGCGGACGGTGCGGCGCCGCTAGACCCTCGACATAGCTGCTCGGGACCGCCGGCCGCTCAACCGAGCCGGATCGGCAGGAACAGGCCCAGGATCGCCAGCGCCACAGCGATCGCGGCGACGATCAGCGCCACCCGCGCCATCTGTCCCGCTCGTCGCGCTTCCGCCTCGGCTTCCGCCAGCCGCCGTGCGGCCTCGTCGCTCATGTCGGCCCGGGCGCGCGGAGATGCGGATATTGGTCGCGGCGGAGGCGGATCGACCGCATCGCCAGCCGCACTTCGTACAGGAAGAGCAGCAGCCCGATAATCAGCATCAGCATGGTGAGGATGAAGAGCCAGGCGATCGGCCGGCCGAAGCGGAATTCGGCGAGGTCGGCGACGAACAGGATCGCGACCACCATGCAGACGAACAGGGCGCTGGCGGTGCAGCAGCTGATCGCAAGGTTCACCACCGTCATGCGGAGGTCGAGGATGCGGAGCTCGGCGCGGGCCGGCCCCTGGTCCTCGGGCGCAAGCTCGTGGAATTCGGCCTCCAGCCGCCGCGCCCGGTCGACGGCGCGGGCGAGGCGCTGGGTGAGGACGTTGAGGATCGAGCCGACGCCGGCGAGCAGGAAGATCGGCGCGATCGCCAGCTGGATGAGGTGGGCGATGGCGGTGACGGCGGGGGTCTGCTCCATGAAGGCCCCTTAAAGCATCTGCGAGGCAGGTGAAATCGCCTGCCGGCTCCGGCAAAAGCGTCAAAAGGCGGGAGCCCCTGCCGACCCGGAAAGAAGCTAGTTCGCTTCCCCCGCCGGAGCCGGGGCGGGGGCTTCAAGCTCGGGGATACCGGGCACCTCATAGGCCGTCATCGCCTGTCCGGCGCAGGCATAGGTCGCCTTGTTGCGCAGCTCGGCCGGCCTCAGCCCGGCCGCCAGAGCCGGCTGATGGGCGAGAGCGGCGCGCGCGTCGTCGGGATGGCTCGAATAAGCCATGGCCGCAGCCTTGGTCCCGTCGACCAGCCTGACCGACGGATAAGGCGTGAGATCTCCGAAATAGACGATCTCGCCGGCGCCGACGTGGAATGCGGGCGCGCCGAGGCAGAAGGTGCTGAGCACCTCCTTGCCCCCCGGCGTGGCGCCGAACATCACATAATCGCCGGCGGAGACCACCATCAGCGCATAATCCGAGGCCAGATTCTTGTCGCCGCTCTGCGCCTGCACCCAATAGGTGGTCGTATCGCCCGATTTCTTGGCGCCCTTGGGTTGGAAGACCATGTCGCGATGCTCGAGATCGTAGCGGGCGAAGGCCACGACACCGTGCTTGCCTTGGCTCATCGGATCGGGGCGCCGGAAGCCGACCAGGATCGCCCCCTGCTTCGGGCCCAGGGCCACCGGCAGGCTGAGGTCGGCGCGCTTCTCGACGCGCAGCTGCGATGCGGCGGGAGCGGCGGCGGCGACGGCGATCGCCGCCAGCAGGAGATTGCGGAGCGCCGGCCTCACTGCTCGGACTCCGGCGCGAGCCGCGGCGCGGCGAAATCGTTGTGCCAGCTCGTCACTTTCTTCCCCTTCAGTTCCGTCGCGCCGAGGATCGCGTTGAAATAATGCTCGCGCTCGGCGTCGGGCAGCGCCGCCACCCTCTTCTGCTCGGCATCGTCCACCTCGACCAGCCGCCAGCCGCGGATGAGGAGGCAGGAGCGGCGGTTGGCGCGGCGGAGCTGGCCCTGGATGATCGCCTGCGCGATCGCGGCGCCGATGCCGGCGCCCACGCCCGCGGCGATCGGCGAAATGACCGCCGGATTGTAGACGTAGGAATAGCTGCCGCTCGGCGTCTTCGATCCGCGCGCGATCAGCCGGCATTCCTGCCAGTCGGCATCATATTGGGCGCGGGTAGCGCCCGGCTTGTTGTAGAAGCGGCTGTCCTTGAGGTCGCGGGCGGAGTCCTTGGCGATCTCCTCCGGACTGTCCTCATGCGGTCCGGCGGCGACATGCGGCGGCGAGCCGGGCTGCCGCACCGGCTGCGCCGGCACCGTGACGTTCTGCATCTGCGCAGCCGCCATGGCCATCGCAAGCGCGATCGAAAAAGCCATTGTTCGTGATCCCCCTTCTGGTCCCCTGTCCGCCTGCTAACCGGCTCGCTTGCCCATTTCAAGTGCCTTTTCGAGCTATTACAGGCGCTTACCGGGAGGGTGGGCTCAGCCGGCGGTCTGCCCCATGTCGAGGACGAAGACCGGGCCGAGGTCGATCACCTGCTTCGCCGTCGCGAGGTGCAGCGAGACGTTGAGCGTGCCGCCGGCATAGGCCCGGTCCGCCTTGCCCTTCACTTCGTACATCTTCCATTCGGGGCCCAGCGTCACCGGCTGCGAGAAGAGGGCGGTATAGGGTTCGCTCGACATCTGCACGGCATTGCTCGGGAGCGTCGTGCTGGTCGCGCCGTTCTCCCCTTTCTCCAGCCGCGCCCAGAAAGCGAGGACGAGGTTGTCGCCGGCCTTGACCGGCTTGTCGATCGGATTGGAGGCGAAGACCGACCAGGGATGCTCGCCCTTGCCCGGCACTTCGACCCGCACCGCCTTGCCGCCCTGCACCGCCGCATCGTTGCGCACCGCCGGCTTGCCGCCGAGGCCGTCGATCCGCCATGCCGAGACCGGCGGCCGGTTGATCACCTTGTCGAGGATGTCGTCGCCGCCCTGCGCCTGCAGCGCGTAGGGCAAAGCGGCGGCCGCGACGAAGGCGCAAAAGATTGCGAAGCTTGCTTTCATCCCATCCTCCCCCGGATGCGTTGTCCCAGGCAGCTAAACACGGGCCGGGTCGGGGATCAAGGAGCGCCGATGGACGGATTCGACCTCGATCGCTTCGTCCAAGCCCAGGCGCCGGTCTATGCCGGGGCGCTGGCCGAGCTGAGGCAGGGGCGCAAGCAGGGCCATTGGATGTGGTTCGTCTTTCCGCAAATTGCGGGGCTCGGCCGCAGCGCGACGGCCGTGCATTACGCGATCTTTTCGCTGGCCGAGGCGCGCGCCTATCTCGCCCACCCCTTGCTGGGGCCGCGGCTGGCCGAATCCAGCCGCGCCGTGCTCGCCCAGCGCGGCCGCGTCGCCGAAGCGATCTTCGGCCGAGTGGACGCGACCAAGTTCCGCTCGTCGATGACCTTGTTCGAGGCCGCTTCCGGCGCGCCCGCGCCGTTCGGCGAGGCGCTCGACGTCTTCTATGGCGGCGCGCGCGACCAGGCGACGCTGGCCTTGCTGCGGGAAGGCTGACCCTCGCCGGCCCCGGTTGAGCCGCGGCGCCGGCGCGGGACATTCCCGCCGCCGCATCGCTTTTGCCGAAAACCGCTTCCCACTTTTCGGCGCGATGCTCTACCGTGCCGCTTCTCTCACGAAGGAATCGGACATGCGCCTGCTCGGACCCGTCATCGCTCTCGCCCTCGCCGCTCTGCCCGCCGCTGCGATCGGCGCGCTCAAGCAAGGGGCGGCCGCGCCCGATTTCACCACCACCGGCGCGCTGGCCGGCAAGCCCTTCGCGCTCCATCTCCGCGACCAGCTCCGCCACGGGCCGATCGTCCTCTATTTCTATCCCAAGGCCTTCACCCAGGGCTGCACGCTGGAAGCCCATGCCTTTTCGGACTCGGCCGCGGACTTCAAGAAGCTCGGCGCGCAGGTGATCGGCATGTCGGCGGACGATCAGCCGACCCTCGCCCGCTTCTCGACCGAGCATTGCCGCAACGCCTTCCCGGTCGCCACGGCGACGCCGGAAACGATCGCCGCCTATGACGTCAGGCTGAAGGAGGGGGCGCCATATGCCAGCCGCACCTCCTATGTGATCGCCCCGGACGGCAAGATCATCTACGCCTTTACCGACATGGATTATAAGAACCACGTCGCCAACACGATGGCGGCGGTGAAGGCCTGGAAGGCGCAGCACCGCCACGGTTGAGCGCGGCGGCGCAACATGGGGAACGAGGTCAGGCTGCACCAAAGCTGGCTGGAGCCGCTCAGGGGCGAGTTCGACAGCCCCTATATGGCCTCGCTCCGCGCCTTCCTCGTCGCCGAAAAGGCGGCGGGGAAGCGCATCTTCCCCAAAGGGGGCCACTGGTTCCGGGCGCTCGACCTGACCCCGCTCGAGACGGTGCGCGTCGTCATCCTCGGCCAGGATCCCTATCACGGCCCCGATCAGGCGCACGGCCTCTGCTTCTCGGTCAGGCCGGAGGTCCCGCTGCCGCCTTCGCTGGTCAACATCTACAAGGAGCTGGCGAGCGACCTCGGCATCGCGCCCGCGCGGCACGGCTTCCTCGAACATTGGGCGAAGCAGGGGGTGCTGCTGCTGAACAGCGTCCTCACCGTGCAGATGAGCGCGGCGGCCTCGCATCGCGAGCGCGGCTGGGAGCGGTTCACCGACGCCGTCATCCGCCTCGTCGCCGCGAAGGAGGAGCCGGTCGTGTTCATGCTCTGGGGCAGCTATGCGCAGAAGAAGGCGGCCTTCGTCGAGAGCGTCGAACGCGGCGGCCGCCATCTGGTGCTGAAGGCGCCGCATCCCTCGCCGCTCTCGGCCCATAGCGGCTTTTTCGGCTGCCGCCATTTCTCCAGGGCCAACGCCTTCCTGCTGAGTCTCGGGCAGAAGCCGATCGACTGGGCGCTGCCGGAATGCGCGGCGTGACGCCTGCGGTGCCGGAAGGGAAAACCGGCCTGCCGATCCTCGACTTCGCCGATCGCGCGGCGCTCGAGGCCTGGCTGGAGGCGGAAGGGCGGAGCAGCTCCGGCATCTGGCTGCGGCTGGCGAAAAAGGAGTCCGGCCGCGCCAGCATCGCCAAAACGGAGGCGATCGACGCGGCCCTCTGCTCCGGCTGGATCGACGGCCAGCTCGACAAATATGATTCGCAAAGCTGGCTGATGCGGCTGACGCCGCGGCGACCGCGCAGCAAATGGTCGGTGCGCAACCGGGGCCGCGCGCTGGAGCTGATCGCGGCGGGGCGGATGCGGCCGGCGGGCCTCGCGGAGATCGCGGCGGCGAAGGCGGACGGCCGCTGGGATGCGGCTTATGCGCCGCAAAGCGAAGCCGAGGCGCCGCCGGATCTCCAGGCGGCGCTCGACGCCAGCCCGAAGGCCGGCGCCTTCTACGCCACGCTCAAGGGCGCCAATCGCTACGCCATCCTCTACCGGGTGGGCGAAGCGAAGAAGCCGGAGACGCGGGCGGCGCGGATCGCGAAATTCATCGCCATGCTGGAGCGCGGCGAAACCCTGCGCTGATCCCGCTTCGCGGGCCGCCGGTCAGGATTGCAGGCGCTGCCCGCTTTCCTCGGCGATGAAGGCGAGCAACGCTTCCTCATAGGGATCGCGCGCGCCGTCGGCGGCGATGTGGGACTGGAGCCAGTCCTGCTCGACCGGAGTCACCGCTTGCGCCGCGGCGACCGAGGCGTCGTGCTCGGCGGCCGACGGACCGTCCTCGTGCAGCGCGTCCTCCGCCCCGGCCACATCGACGTCGCGCATGCGGCCGAGGAAGCCCAATATGTTCGAATGGCGGTCGTTCATGAACGTCTCGAGCCGCGCCGCCTCGACCCGCTCCAGCGGCTTGTAACCGGACCAGGCCATCAGATGGTTGCCGATCGCCTGGACGAACAGGGCCTTCCAGCCCGGCCCATTGTCGGCGTGGAGCGTCGCTTCCTTGAGCCGCCATAGCAGCTCCGCCTCGTCGTCGCTGACGACCAGGGCGCCGTCGCCGCCGCCGGCAAAGACGAGCCGGCGGAGCAGCTTCACCTCGGCCTCGTCGATCACGCCCGGCCGGAGAGGACCGTCCCGCCGCGTCGCCCCTTCGCCGGTGAGCACCGCGGTCTCAACCTCGCGCAGTGCCCAGGCCTTGAGTGATGCGGGCGCGTTCAGCGCCTTTTCGAGGATCTTCACGACCAGCTCGAGCTCGACCGGGCCGGCGGCCGCGCCGCCGCGCTCGATCTCGCCGATCAGCCAGGCGGCGGTCGGATCGTCGACATAGGAATGCGGCTCGGCCGCATCGAGCACGTGCTCGGAAATGGCCTCGACGAAGAATTCGTCCCATTCGGGCGCCGCGTCGCGCGCCTGCCGGTTGAGCGCGAACAGGGCTTCGGCCTCGGATTCCGAGACGACGCCGTCGGGCCACACCCAGCGGCGCAGCGCCAGCACGTCCTCGGCGGTGACCGGCGCGCCAGCCTTCAGCGCGGCCGAGAAATCGGAAAAGGAAAAGCTCATGCCATTGACCCCGGTGATGCGAGGCGGAGCCTAGAGGCGAAGGGTTAAAGGCCGGCTAAGCGGCCGCGCCGGCACTCCATCAGGATCGAGCGGCCCCAGCGCGTCTGCACCGGCCCCGAGACGGCGGTGAAGCCGGCTTTTTCATAAGCCCGGATCGCCCTTTTGTTGTCCGGATTGGGATCGGTGCCGATCGCCGGAGCGCCGGCCGCGAACAGCCGCTCGCAATGGCAGCGGACGAAGGCGGAGCCGTGGCCGCGGTCGACCATGTCGGGCTCGCCGATATATTGATCGATGCCGCGTGAGCCCGGCGGCAGATGCGAGAAGGGGTGCGGGTCCCATTCATGGGGGTCGTAATCCTGGGCGTAAGCGAAGGGGCGGCCCTCATGCTCCACGATCCAGAGGTCGATGCGCGGGTCGCGGAGCGCCTCGATCGCGGCTTCTTCCTCGGGTGCGCCCCACCATCGCACGACATGCGGCATGGCGCGCCAGCGGGCGAGCAGCGGCAGATCGGCCTCGGTGACCGGCCGGAAAACATAGGGAATGACGGCGGCTTCGAGCATCGGCGCGACTAAGCCGGCCGCACCCGAATAGGCAAGCCCGGCGGACAGCGGCCGGCGTCGACGGCTGGCGGGGGCCGCCGCCCGCTAAACCGCCTCCACGGTCCCCCCGGCCCGGATCGCGGCGAGGCGCAGCGCGTGGCGGGCATCGAGCATGGCCAGCCGCTCGAGCAGCCCGGTCATCTCCTCCGGTCCGGCAAAATCGCCCGGCGGCGCCTCGGCTTCGAGCGCCGCGCCGCAGCCGACGCATCCTTCCTCGCCCTCGAACGAATAATAGCCGCAATGCCGGCAGAGCAGCATCGCTCCGTTCGGATTGCGGGGCGAAACCGGGTCGGGATAGGCGCTCTCCGGCAGCTTCACGCCGTCGAGCGTCTCCGCGATCAGGCGCCATTCGGCCTGGTCGAACGGCTCGCCGGGCGCGGGCGCGACCTGCTCGAACCGCTCGCGCATTCCGGCGGCGCGCAGGGTGCGGGCGCGATGGTCGCACAGCGGATTGTTGCCGGGGACGCCAAGGATCGCCCCCGCCGTCCAGGTGCAGCCCGACTTGCACACCGAGCGATAATAGCAGCCGCCGCAAAAGCCCCAGGCGGGCCGCTCGACATTGGCGCGCACCGCGCCGCTCATCGCCGCCCAGATCTCGGCGAGCGGGGCGTCGCGGACGTTGCCGCCGCCATATTCGCCCTTGTGCAGCGAGGGGCAGCCCTTGACCGCGCCATCGGCCTCGATGGCGAGGCCCGTCTCCGCGGCGCCGCAGCCGTCCCAATAAGCCGGCTCGTCGGTCATCGTCCGCCAGAGATGCTCGTGCGGCCCGTAATAGCCGATATTGTTGCCGGCAAAGAGCCGGAAGCCGGAGCGCCGTCCCCTTTCGAACAGGCGCGCCAGCGTGTCGTAGGTTTCCGGGATCTGCCAGGGCTGGAGGATGAGGTCGGCCTGCTCGGCGGCGTTGCCGGCGGGGACGGTGAGCTGGATCTGCCACAGTCGCGCGCCGGCCGCGAAGATTTCCTCGAACGTTTCTTCGAGCACGGGCGCGGAGAGGCGGTTGATCTGGGTGTTGCAGCCCGGCTTGATTCCGGCGCGGGCGAATTCGGAAATGGCGTTGAGCGCCTGGCGGAAGCTGCCGGGAACGCCGCGCAGCCGGTCGTGCACCGCCTCGGTACCGTCGACCGAGACTCCGGCGGCGTCGAGACCGGCGGCGACGGCGGCCTCGATCTTTGCCCGGCTGAGCGCCCGCCCGCCCGTCTGCAGGCCGCAGCGTATGCCAGCCTCGGATACGGCACGGATGATGTCGAGCCAGTCGCGGCGCAGATAGGCTTCACCGCCGATCAGGCTGATCTCGCGCGTGCCCATGGCGGCGAGCTCGTCGACCACGGACCTGATCTCGGCCAGCGAGAGCTCGTCCTGGCGCGGTCGGCCGGCCCGCGAGCCGCAATGCGAGCATCTCAGATTGCAGGCGAGGGTCAGCTCCCAGACGACATGGACCGGGTGCCGCGCCTGCTGGTCCAGCGCCGAGCGGACCCGCACCGGTTCCCGCCGTGCGGGGGTTCGGGCCGAGGCCTCGCCAGCGGTCATCGCCTCAATAGGTCTTGCCGCCGCGCCTGGCGATCTCGGCCTCCAGCCGGGCGAGCGCCGCCTTGAGATCGCCCTGGGCGGCGAGCACCTCGCGGGCATGATCGCGATGCGCGATCAGCTCCGCCAGGCCGGTCTTGGGGTCCTTGAGCGCGTCGGCGATGGCGGTGCCGTAAGGCGGGACCGAGCTTCCCCTCGATTGGGCCATGTCTTGTTCCTCCGGTCGGCCGGACGGGGCGTACCCGGCGGCAGCTTATTTCTTCGCGCGGCGTGCGATCTCCGCCTCGAGCTTCCTGAGCGCGCCGGGCAGGTCGCCCTGCGCCCTGAGCTGGCTATGGCCCTGCTCGCGGAGCTTGTTGAGCTCGTCGAGGCTGGTGTTCGGATGCTTCAGCGCATCGCTGATCGCGACTCCGTAGAGCGGAACGAAACCGCCTGCTGCCTTGACCATATCTTGCTCCCCGGTTGAACGAATCAGGCTGGCGCGGCGGCTATTTCTTGCCGCGCCTGGCGATCTCGGCTTCGAGCTTTTTCAGCGCGCCGGGCAGGTCGCCCTGCTCCTTGAGCAGGCGCCTTGCGCTCTCGCGGAGCGCGGCCAGCGATTCGAGCGAGCTCTTCGGGTCATTCAGCGCGTCGCTGATCGCGACGCCATAAGGCTTGACCTGACCTCCTGCGGCTTTCGGCATGATCGTCCTCCCCTTCGCAACGGTGGAGGATAAGCCGCGTGCTTCCGGCCCGTCTCGGGGAGTCTCGACCGATTCGGTTGCAATGCCGGCGCGCCGGCGCGGCAGGCGGCGATCGTCAACCGGCGGGCTGCGCCACCGCCGCTCCAGCGCCGATCCTCGCCGCTTCGCCGCGCGAATAGGTGCCGGTGAGGAGGCCGGCGGCGAGCACCTTTCCGGCCATCGCCTTGACCAGAGCGGCGCGGCCGGGCGTCCCGCCGGGATCGCCCGCCTCCCCGGACAGAGCGAAGAGCTGGAAGGCATAGCGATGGGGGCCGTGGCCGGTCGGCGGATCGGGGGGCAGCCAGCCTTCGATGAAATAGGAATTGCGGCCGACGTCGCGGCCGTCGGGACCGCCGTCGCCATCGGCGCGGATCGCGCCTTCGGTCAGCCTTTGCGCGGTGGGCGGGATGTTCCAGACGATCGCGTGGACCAGAGGCTGCGGCGAGGGCGCGTCCGGATCCTCGACGATCAGCGCCAGGCTTTGCGTCCCCTCCGGCGCCGGTCCCCAGACCAAAGGCGGCGACAGGCCTTCGCCGTCGGCGGTGAAGCGCGGCGGCAGCGTTCCGCCGTCGCCGAAAGCGGGGCTCGAAAGATCGAGCGCGCCGAAGCCGCCGCCAAGCTCCGGCTGGACGATGCAGAGCTTGTCGGCACCGGCGCGGACGCCCCGCAATGCGTGGCCGAGCCAATGGGGAACATGTTCGAGCATCGCCGCCTCCTTCTGCGCGGGATCAACCGCCCGCCGCCGCAAAGGCTCCCCGGCAACCGCGGTGCCGCGCCCTTCAACCGCCGATACGGAACACCTGGAAGGAGTGCGGCGGGAGCGTGGTGCGGAAGGTGC
>JAQGLF010000020.1 GCA_028293025.1 Alphaproteobacteria bacterium | reverse complement strand
GCCGCGGGCGAGACCTTCGGCTACGCCGAGATCACGCGCCAATATTACAACCGCTACCGCCTGCCGGTGATGCACACCGAAACCAATTTGTGGGAGGGCCAGCACGGCGACGAAGCCGTCAAATGGCTGTGGAAGGAATGGGCCAACGTCCTGCGGCTCAGGAATGTCGGAATCCCGACGGTCGGCTTCACCTGGTACAGCCTCACCGACCAGGTCGACTGGGACACCGCGCTTCGCGAGCAGAACGGCAACGTCAACCCGCTCGGCCTGTTCGACCTCGACCGCAAGATCCGCAACGTCGGCAAGGCCTACAAGCAGCTGATCGCCGACTGGCGCAACGTCCTCCCAGCGCAAAGCGTATGCCTGGTGGTGCCGATCAAGAAGATCGGCGAGCCCGCCGAGGTGGAAGACGACGCGGCCGGGCGCTCCCCGAGCGGGAGCGGGACCCAGGCGAGCGAGGCGGAGCAAGCGTGACCGAGCGCAAGATCGCCCGCATCGAGACATTCCTGGTCCCGCCACGCTGGCTGTTCGTGCGGGTCGAGAGCCGCGACGGCGCGGTCGGCTGGGGCGAGGCGAGCCTCGAGGGCTGGGCGGAGGCGGTCGAGGGCGTGTTCGAAGCGTTTCGCGACCGCTTCATCGGCGGCGACCCGTTCAACATCGAGGACATCTGGCAGGTCGGCTATCGCGGCGGCTTCTATCGCGGCGGAGCGGTGATCATGTCCGCGCTTGCCGGGCTCGAGCAGGCGCTGTGGGACTTGAAAGGCCGCGCGCTCGGGCTTCCGGCGTGGCAGATGCTCGGCGGCAAGGTGCGGGAGAAGGTCCGCTCCTACGCGTGGATCGGCGGCGACCGTCCGCACGAGATCGGCGAGGCCGCGGCGGGCCGCAAGGCCCAGGGCTTCAACGCGGTCAAGATGAACGCCACCGCCGAGCTCAACTGGATCGGCACGAACAAGCAGTTCGACGAGGTGGTAAAGCGGGTCGAGGCGGCCCAGGCGCAGGGGATGGACGTCGGGCTCGACTTCCACGGCCGGGTCCACCGGCCGCTCGCCAAGCAGCTCGCCAGGGTGCTGGAACCCCTGGGCCTGATGTTCATCGAGGAGCCCTTGCTATCGGAGAACATGGACGGGCTGCCGGAGATCGCCGCGCAGACGTCGACTCCGATCGCGCTCGGCGAGCGGCTCTACAGCCGCTGGGAATTCAAGCCGTTCTTCGAGCAGGGCTGCGTCGACATCATCCAGCCGGACCTGAGCCACGCCGGGGGGATTCTCGAAGTGCGCAAGATCGCCGCGATGGCCGAGGCCTATGACGTGGCGGTCGCGCCGCATTGCCCGCTTGGGCCGCTGGCGCTCGGCGCGTGCCTGCAGATCGCCGCCTGCACGCCCAACCATGCGATCCAGGAGGTCAGCCTGGGCATCCACTACAACACCGGCGGGCACGATTTGCTGAACTTCTGCACCAACAAGGAAGTGCTGACGCCGGTCGACGGCTATCTGCCGGTGCCGGAAGGACCGGGCCTTGGCGTCGACATCGACGAGGCCGCGGTGCGCGAGGCGGACAAGGACCGCCACCGCTGGCGCAACC
Organism: Alphaproteobacteria bacterium; assembly: GCA_028293025.1. Classification (GTDB taxonomy): domain Bacteria; phylum Pseudomonadota; class Alphaproteobacteria; order Sphingomonadales; family Sphingomonadaceae; genus Allosphingosinicella. The sequence continues at coordinate 1,708 of JAQGLF010000020.1, read as the reverse complement.
CGATCTTCCGCAATACCGACGGCAGTTTCGCCGAATGGTAGGCTAGCGGCGTTCGGGCGGTGTATCGCGCAGCTTCGCCGCGAATTCCGTCACTTCATCCTTCGAGTAACTGAGGCTGACGCGCTTGTCCGACGGCGGCTGGTGCGACAGGCTGACACCGGGCCGCCATTCGTTCGCAGGCCGGATCGGGCGGGGCACGAAGCCGCCCCCGCAATTGGGACAGACGTTGCTCAAATGATTGTCGACGCAATCCGCGCAGAATGTGCACTCATAGGTGCAAATGCGGGCGTCGGTGCTGTCGGGCGGAAGGTCTCTGTCGCAATATTCGCAATTGGGCCGGAGCGAGAGCGCCATCAATCCTCCGCGGCTAGTGGCACTTGAAGCGTTCGAACGGCTCGAGGCAGGCGGTGCAGCGCCACTGCGCCTTGCACGGCGTCGCGCCGAAGCGGCTGACCTCGACGGTCTCGGTTGAGCCACAGAGTGGGCATTCGGCCGTGGCGGACGGGCTCGGCGGCGCGATGCCATAGGCATGGAGGCGTTCGCGGCCGCGCGGGCTGATCCAGTCGGTGGTCCACGGCGGGAACAGGACGCGTTCGACATGCACGTCCTCGAACCCGGCATTATCGAGCGCCTCTCGGATCATATTCTCGATCGCGACGGTCGCCGGGCAGCCGGTATAGGTCGGGCTGATCAGCACGCGCGGAGGATCGTGGCGGATGCCGCGGACGATGCCGAGGTCGGTGATGGTCAGGACCGGAATCTCGGGATCGGGAATGGTTTCGAGCACGGCCATGATCGCCGCCTCGTCGATCGTCTTTTCCGCGACCCCGCCCATGACGAACATCTTACACCCGTTCGAGCGCGAGCGCGATTCCCTGGCCGACGCCGATGCACATGGTCGCGAGCGCGAGCTTGCCGCCGTTCCGCTGAAGCTCTTCGGTCGCGGTCAGCCCCAGCCGCGCGCCCGACATGCCGAGCGGGTGGCCAAGCGCGATCGCGCCGCCGTTGGGGTTCACGTGAGGGGCGTCGTCCGGAACGCCGAGCTGGCGGAGGACAGCAAGCCCTTGCGCGGCGAAGGCTTCGTTTAATTCAATGACGTCGAAGTCGGTGATCTTGAGGCCGAGCCGCCTCATCAGCTTCTCGGACGACGGGGCGGGGCCGATGCCCATGATGCGCGGGGGAACACCGGCGACCGCGGCGCCGAGGACACGGGCGCGCGGCGTCAGGCCGTTGCGCTTCGCTGCCTCTTCCGAGGCGATGACGATGGCCGCCGCGCCGTCGTTGACGCCAGACGCATTGCCGGCGGTGACGGTGCCATCGGGGCGGACGATCGGCTTGAGTTTCGCGAGCGCCTCCAGCGTCGTGGCGCGGGGGTGCTCGTCCTTGTCGACGACGATGGGATCGCCCTTGCGCTGGGGGATTTCGACCGCAACTATTTCGGCGGCGAGGCGGCCGTTCGCTTGCGCCGCCGCGGCCTTCTCCTGGCTGCGGAGCGCGAAGGCGTCCTGGTCAGCGCGGCTGACCTGGAAGTCCTGGGCGACATTCTCGCCGGTGCTCGGCATGGTGTCGTCGCCATAGGCGGCCTTCATCTTAGGATTGACGAAGCGCCAGCCGATGGTGGTGTCGTAGATCTCCGCGTTGCGGTCGAAGGCGCTTTGCGCCTTGGCCATCACGAACGGCGCGCGGCTCATGCTCTCGGAGCCGCCGG
>JAQGLF010000350.1 GCA_028293025.1 Alphaproteobacteria bacterium | reverse complement strand
GCGCCAGTCGGGATAGCCGAGGCCGAGCGGCTGGTGCGCAAGCTCCGCCGCCCAATTGCGGCTGAGATCGACGGTGAGGCCTGTCTCGCGCCAGCCATGGCCGTTATCGTAGCGCATCAGCGCGTCGCGCAGGGCGGTCTCGGCCGCCTGCTGCTTGGCGCCGTCATAGGAGGAGCGGATCCAGAGGCCGCCCGAATAGACTCCGTTCCGGCCCTTCTCGACGGCCTCGCCGTAGCGGGCGATCAGCTGGCGCCGCAGCTCCTCCATGAAATAGCCGCCGACGTTGCGGACGCTCTCGCGCGGGCCGGCGACCGTGCCGAGCGCCGCCGCCTGCGCCGCCTCCCGCTGCGGGGCGGTGATGAAGCCGTTCTTCTCCATCTCCGCCAGCACCCAGTTGCGCCGCGCCAGCGCCCGCTCCGGCCGCTGGTTCGGATCGTAATTGCTCGGGCCCTTGGGGAGGATGGCGAGATAGGCCGCCTCGGGCAGGGTCAGCTGGTTGACGTCCTTGTCGAAATAGGCGCGCGCCGCGGCCTCGACGCCATAGGCGTTGCGGCCGAGGAAGATCTGGTTGAGGTAGAGCTCGAGGATCTGCTGCTTGGTCAGCACATTCTCGATCCGGCGGGCGAGGATCGCCTCCCTGATCTTGCGGGTGATCGAATATTCGTTGCCGACCAGCAAATTCTTGGCGACCTGCTGGGTGATGGTCGAGCCGCCGCGGGCGCGCTCGCCGGTGCCCGCCTTGCGCAGATAGTCGCCGACCGCGCCGACCAGCCCCGGATAGTCGATGCCGTGATGGCTGAAGAAGGTCTTGTCCTCGGCCGAGAGGAAGGCGTCGATCAGGACCGGTGGGAATTCTTCGTAGCTGAGCTCGACCCGCCGCTCGCGGGCGAAGGTCTGGACCGGCTGGCCGTTGACGTCGCGGACGCTGGAAGGAAGCGGCGGCTGGTAGGTGAGCAGGGTCTCCGCCGAGGGCAGGCCGCGGGCGAAGATCAGCAGCAGCAGGAAATAGAGGACGAACGGGGTGGCGACGAGGATGGCGAGCCAGCGAAGCCAGCGCCGGCGCCAGGCGTCGCGCAGCACGCCGCCGAAACGGCTGCCGGCGTCGCGGTAAAGGGTCATGCGGGTGGCGTTGCTGCTGTCGGCCGTCATTCAGTCGAGGCTCTAGCCGATCAAAAGCGAGGGGTGAAGGCGGATCACCGCGCGGCGATCCGATAGAGGCGGCGGGCGAAATGGGTTTCGATCGCGCTCTTCATGCCCTGGGCGATCTGCTTCTGGCCCTCGGGCGATTCGATATAGGCCGCGTCGATATTGTTGGTGAGGTAGCCGGTCTCGAACAGGATCGAGGGGACGTCCGGCGCCTTCAGCACGGCCAGAGCGGCGAAACGGTGGAAATCCGGGCGGAAGGGGAAATAAGGCGCGCCCTCGCGCCGCAGCAAGGCGGCGAAATCGGCGGAGATGCCCATGCTCTCGCGCTGGGCGAGGTCGATCAGCACCCGGTTGACGCCGGCATCCCGGCTGAGCGTGGCGCCGCCGATCGCGTCGGCCTTGTTCTGCTGCTCGGCGAGCAGGGCCGCTTCCCGGTCGGAGGCGACTTCGGACAGGGTGTAGATGGTGGCGCCGCGGGCGCCGTCGTTGAGCGGCGCGGCGTCGGCGTGGATCGAGATGAACAGATTCGCGCCCATCCGCCGGGCGATGTCGTAGCGGTCGCGCAGCACGAGAAAACGGTCGTCCTCGCGGGTCATCGCCACCCGGACGCGGCCGGAGGCGGCGAGCGCGTCGCGGATCGCCCGCGCCACCGCCAGGGTGACGTCCTTTTCCCGCCGGCCGCCATAAGGCGAGGTCGCGCCCGGATCCTTGCCGCCATGGCCGGGATCGAGCACGACCAGGGGCCGGGCGGGATCGCGCGACCCCATGATCCGCGGCAGCGCCGCGCCGGCCCGGCCCGCACCGGCGAGGTCGATCGTCACGCCTTCCGCGTCGTGGCCGCCCTTCGAGCAGCCCGACAAAGCGGCGGCGATCGCGGCGAGGCAGAGGAGGGAGCGCTTCATCGCCTCAATGTGCCGCCATCGGCGGTATCCGGTCCACAATATTCGCGTTCCGGGCTCGTTGCGGGACCGTTGCCGGTTGCCGCTGCCTTTGGCGGATGCTAGCAGGAAATATCGGCATCATGTTGAAGGTCTTCGACTCCCTTCTCATCTAAAGCCGAGAGGTTTCGCGCCGGTCCGTCTGCCGGCCACCCAAGGTTGACGCTGCATGAGTGATGGTTTTCCCGGCCTGCTCCGCCCCCCGATGATGTGGGGCGCTGCGTTCGGGATTCTGCGGCCGGCGCTTTCGTCCGGCCATCTCGCTGCAGCAGAGGCACGTTCATTTGCAACCCGGACATTAAAGGCGCGCGCCGGATCGGCCGCGCCTTCGTCCCTATTCGAGCGCGCGCGCCGCTGGCTCCTCGGTTCGATCGAGGCCGCGCCGCGCGTGTGGAGTGATTTTGATGACTATGCGCATGTTGATCGACGCGCGCCACCAGGAGGAAACTCGGGTGGCCGTGGTCAAGGGCAACCGGATCGAAGAATTTGATTTCGAGTCCGCCGAGCACAAGCAGCTCAAGGGAAATATCTATCTCGCCAAGGTAACGAGGGTCGAACCCTCGCTGCAGGCGGCATTCGTCGATTACGGCGGCAACCGCCACGGCTTCCTCGCTTTCTCGGAAATCCACCCGGATTATTATCAGATCCCGCGCGAGGACCGCGAGGCGCTGCTGCGCGAGGAAGCCGAGCACGCCGCCGAGGAGGAGCGCCTGCGCGCCGCCGACGACGCCCGCTACAGCGACCGCGACGACGATGATCACGGCGACGACCGGGACGACGAGCATCGGGCCGACGAGGCCGAGCGCGGTTATGACGAGGAAGGCGAGGGCGCCGAGGCGTCCGACGAGGACGCGCCCGCCCCGCCCGAATCCGCGGAGAGCGCGCCCGAGGAGAATGCCGCCGACGAACTCCGGCGCAAGCGCCAGAATCTGCGCCGCCGCTACAAGATCCAGGACGTCATCCGGCGCCGCCAGGTCCTGCTCGTCCAGGTCGTCAAGGAAGAGCGCGGCAACAAGGGCGCTGCGCTCACCACCTATCTCAGCCTCGCCGGCCGCTATTGCGTGCTGATGCCGAACACCAGCCATGGCGGCGGCATCAGCCGCAAGATCTCCAACGGCGCCGACCGCAAGCGCCTCAAGCAGATCATGTCGGACCTGAGCCTGCCCAATTCGATGAGCTGCATCGTCCGCACCGCCGGCCTGTCGCGCACCAAGGTCGAGATCAAGCGCGACTTCGACTATCTCGCCCGCCTCTGGGACGAGATCCGCGAGCGGACGCTGAAGAGCTCGGCGCCGGCGCTCATCTACGGCGACAGCGACCTCATCAAGCGCGCCATTCGCGACATCTACAATCGCGACATCGACGAGGTGATCGTCGAGGGCGAGGAGGGCTATAAGGCCGCCCGGTCCTTCATGAAGCTGCTGATGCCGAGCCATGTCCGGCGCGTGCAGAATTACGTCGACACCGTGCCCCTGTTCCAGCGCTACGGCGCCGAGGACCAGCTCGCCGCCATGTACCAGCCGGTCGTCCAGCTGAAGTCGGGCGGCTATCTGGTCATCAACCCGACCGAGGCCCTGGTCTCGATCGACATCAACTCGGGCCGTTCGACCCGCGAGCTCAATATCGAGCAGACCGCCTACGCGACCAATATCGAGGCGGCGAACGAGATCGCCCGCCAGCTGCGCCTCCGCGACATGGCCGGTCTCGTCGTCATCGATTTCATCGACATGGAATCGAACGGCCATATCCGCAAGGTCGAGAAGGCGATGAAGGACGCGCTGAAGAACGACCGCGCCCGCATCCAGGTCGGCCGCATCTCATCCTTCGGGCTGATGGAGATGAGCCGCCAGCGGCTGCGCACCGGCGTGCTCGAAGCCTCGACCAGGCCCTGCGCGCATTGCGAGGGCACCGGCCTGATGCGCACCGCCGCGTCGGCGGGCCTGTCCGCGCTGCGCATGCTCG
>JAQGLF010000340.1 GCA_028293025.1 Alphaproteobacteria bacterium | reverse complement strand
GGCGTCGGGCTTCGCGGCTTTGGGCGCCCTGCTGCTCGGCGTCATCGTCTCGGGCCTGTTCGTCGCAATCTCGATGACCTCGGGCGGCGGCGCCTGGGACAATGCCAAGAAATATATCGAGGACGGCAATTACGGCGGCAAGGGCTCCGAGGCCCATAAGGCCGCGGTGACCGGCGACACGGTCGGCGATCCGTATAAGGATACGGCCGGACCGGCGGTCAATCCGATGATCAAGATCACCAACATCGTCGCCCTGCTGCTGCTCGCCGCGCTCGCCGCGCACTGAGCCCGGCAGGCGCTCGAGAAAATCCGCCCCGCCCGCATTGTGCGGGCGGGGCTTTTTTCACGACCCTTTGCAAGCGCTGCCGGTGCCGCTATAGCCCTCGTATCCAAGGCTTTTTTGGTGGGGATGGGGATGACACGGCTTCTGGTCGCTTTGCTCGCGGGAGCGGCGCTCATGGGAATGGCAAACGCGCAGGGCACGGCCCCGGCCGCCGCTTCTGCACAACAGCAGGCGGACGCGGTTCCGCTCGAGGCCTTCTCGCACTGGCCGGACGTTGCCGACCCCAAAATCTCGCCGGGCGGCAAGGTCATCGCCGCCAAGGTCCGCTTCCAGGGCAAGCAGGCGCTCGCCATCATCCCGATCGGCGTCGGAGCCAAGCCCGAGATCATCGCCCGCGACGGCGATTTCGATCAGCAGGGCGACATCGTCATCCGCAGCTGGCGCTGGGTGGACGACGACAATTTGCTGATCAGTCTCAGCAGCCGGCAGAATTTCATAGGCGAGTGGTTCGATGCCACCCGTCTGGTCGCCTACAACCGCAGCACCAGGAAGACGACGCCGCTCGCCTGGCGCGGCTCGAAGTTCGCCGCGTCGCGCATCCTGTGGGTGTCGCGGGAGGGGTCGCCGTCGATCCTGCTAGAGCGGACGCCCGACAATGACGATACCGAGAAGTTCGGCCTCCCCGAGGTGATCAGGGTCGACGTGCTCACCGGCGACGCCCAGGTCGTGCAGCGTCAGATGACCGGCATCGACGGATGGTATGCCGACGGCAGCGGCGTTGTCCGCCTGGGAACGGGCCGCGACCGCGACAGTGGCAAGATGACGGCGCTCTACCGGCCCGATGCGCAAAGCAATCTGAGAACGATCTTCTCCGGCCACGACGACCGCTATGACGGCGTCGCGTTGCCGGACATCTTCCTGAACGAGCCCGACAAGGCAATCGCGCTCAGCCGCAAGGACGGCTATCGCGCGGTCTACGAGCTCGACCTCAAGACCATGCAGCTTGGCCGCAAGCTCTTCGGAGTCGCCGGCTACGACGTGGATAGTGCGCTCAGCGGCGTCGATCGGAACACGCTCGAGGCCGTGGCGACGACCGAAAAAAGGTCGCACCTCTATTTCTTCGAGCCGCGTCTGAAGGAAATCGAGCAGGGGCTCGAGGAGACGTTCGGCGCTGGCAACGTCTCCGTCGAATCGGCAGACAGGGCGCGTGAGATGATCATCGTCTCCGTTTCGCGTCCTGGCGCGCCCGGAGGCTATTATGTCTACGACACGCGGACCGGCGGCGTGGCCCTGCTCGGCTGGGTCAACGGCGAGATCAAGGATCACAGCCTCAACCCGGTGACCACGATCCGTTACAAGGCGAGCGACGGCAAGGAGATCGAGGCCGTGCTGACCATGCCGCGGCACCGCGCCGGCCAGAAGAACCTGCCGCTGATCGTCCTTCCCCACGGCGGACCCTGGGCGCGTGATTCCGAGGATTGGGAATATGTGCCCTGGGCACAGCCGCTCGCCGAGATGGGCTATGTCGTGATCCAGCCCAATTATCGCGGCTCGACCGGCTACGGCCGGGATTGGGAAAAGGCGTCCGAAGGCAGCTGGGGCGAGCGGATGCAGGACGACCTCAACGATGCAGTCGCGTCTCTCGCCGCACAGGGAATCGCCGATCCGAAGCGCGTCTGCATGATGGGTTGGTCCTATGGCGGCTATGCGGCGTCGCGCGCGGCCCAGCGGGATGGCAGTAAGTATCGCTGCACGATCAGCGGCGCGGGCGTCCACGACCTCGCGGCGATGGTCGCCTATGACAAGGACTATCTCGGCGAATATGGCGCCAAGACGGGCCTTGGCACAGCGGGCAGGCTCGAAACCGTCTCGCCGTCGCGGCATCCCGAGCAATATTCGACGCCGATCCTGATCATCCACGGCGAGCACGACCAGCGGGTTCCGGTGGCGCAGTCGCGCGATCTCGTCCGCCGCCTCAAGGGTGCAGGCAAGGTCGAGGGCCGGGACTTCGTCTATGTCGAGCTGCCGCGCGAGACCCACAATCTGCTGCTCGAATCGAGCCGCCTTCGCGTGCTCCAGGAGATGAAGAAGTTCCTGGACGAGCATAACCCGGCTGGTTGAACGGGGCGGGCGCCCTCCCCGCAGCTTTTCTTTCACGGGGGCAGGCGTTATGGCGTGGCCCGGATCTGGATCGGCACATAAGAGGATCGATGGCCAAGGAAGAGCTTCTCGAAATGCGCGGATCGGTGGTCGAGCTGCTGCCCAACGCCATGTTCCGGGTCCGCCTCGAAAACGACCATGAGATCCTCGGCCACACCGCGGGCAAGATGCGCAAGAACCGCATCCGCGTGCTCGTCGGCGACGAGGTGCTGGTCGAGCTGACGCCCTACGACCTGACCAAGGGTCGGATCACCTATCGGTTCAAATAAGCTTCGGGACAGGCCGATGCGGCTGGTCCTCGCGTCCGCGTCGCCGCGACGGCTCGCGCTGCTGGCGCGGCTCGGCGTCACGCCCGATGCCGTCCTTCCCGCCGAGATCGACGAGACGCCGCGGCGCGGCGAGCTCCCCGCCGCTTATGCCTGCCGGATGGCGGCGGAGAAAGCAGTCGCATTGCCGGCGCCGGGCAGCCTCGTCCTTGCGGCCGACACGGTCGTCGCCGCCGGCCGGCGCATCCTTCCCAAGACCGAGGACGAGGCCGAGGCGCGGACGGCGCTCGCCTTGCTCTCCGGCCGCCGCCACCGGGTGCTGTCCGCAATCACCCTGATCGACGCCGACGGTCGCGCGCGGCATCGGCTGTCGACGAGCGTGGTCGCGTTCAAGCCGCTCTCCGCGGAGGAGCTGGATGCTTATCTCGAAGCGGGGGAATGGCGGGGCAAAGCTGGCGGCTATGCGATCCAGGGCCGGGCCGAGGCGCTCGTCCGCTTCCTCTCCGGCAGCCATTCGGGCGTGATGGGCCTGCCGCTCTACGAGACGCGCGCCCTGCTCCGCGCCGCCGGCTACGCGCTTGGCTGAATGGCTCTACGAGGAAGGGATCGGCGAGAACCGCGCGATCCTGGTCGAGGATTGCGAGATCGTCGAGGCGCTGATCGAGCTGCCCGGCGAGCTTCGCGCCAGCGCGGTGGGCGAAGGCCGGCTGCTCTCGATCCTCGTCCCCGGCCGCCGCGGCATCGTCGCTCTCGCGCAGGGCGAGGCGCTGCTGGAGCCCTTGCCGGCGCGGCTGACCGAAGGCGCGACGCTGCGCGTCGAAATCGTCCGGGAAGCATTTGCCGAGCCGGGCCGGCCGAAACGGGCCAAGGCGCGCGCGACCGACGCGCCGGTGCGGCCGGGGCCGATTCTGGCGGAGCGGATCGGCCGATCCCGACGCGTCTCCTCGCTGCCGCCGGACGAATATGAAGCCGCCGGCTGGTCCGAGCTGCTCGAGGAAGCGGCGACCGGCGAGATCGCCTTTGCCGGCGGGGCGCTGAGGATGAGCCTGACGCCGGCCATGACCCTGTTCGACGTCGACGGGACGCTGCCACCCGCGGAGCTGGCGGTGGCGGGCGCCGCCGCGGCCGGACGGGCGATCCGCCGGCTCGGCATCGGCGGCTCGATCGGCATCGACCTGCCGACTCTGGCCTTGAGGGCGGAGCGGCAGGCGGCCGCCGCAGCGCTCGATGCCGTGCTGCCGCAGCCGTTCGAGCGGACGGCGGTCAACGGCTTCGGCTTCCTCCAATTGGTGCGGCGACGGGAGCGGGCGTCGCTGCCGGAGCTGCTGCAGCAGGACCCGGCGGGCGCCGCCGCCCGGGCCTTGCTGCGCCGCGCCGAGCGAGCGGACGGGGCGGGCGAGCGAACGCTGATCGCCGCTCCCCCGGTGATCGCCCTGCTCGAGCGGAATCCGCAATGGCTGGAGACGCTTGGCCGGCGGATGGGGGCACCCGCCGTCTTGCGGGCGGAGCCGCGCCTCGCCATATCGGCGGGCCATGTCCAGAGCCGCTTCGCCCCCTGACCGCGCCCGCCTGTCCTGCCCGCTCTGCCGCAGGCCGGCGAGCGCCGCCCACAGCCCTTTCTGCAGCCAAGGCTGCCGCGACCGCGACCTGCTCAACTGGCTCGGCGACGCCTATAAGGTGGCCGGGCCGCCGGCGGATGAAATGCTGGACAGCGACGGCGAGCCGCCTTTATAGGCGCGACTTTCCGCGCCCGCCGGGAAGGCCCAGGTAGCTCAGTTGGTAGAGCACGTGACTGAAAATCACGGTGTCGGCGGTTCAATTCCGTCCCTGGGCACCACCGCCGGGCACGCCTTTTCTATCGGCGATATCGTCCGGGTCCGATCCGCCCGCGCACTGACGGGCGCTCCCGCCTCGGAATAAGCGCTGCAACGGGAACGTCTCTCAGGGATTGTTCATCTCAACTCGGTTTCATAATGAGACCGCCTTAGTCCCGGAGTCTCTCCTGCCGACCGCTTTCATCAACGCCATCGGCACCGCCGTGCCCTCGCACCAGGTGCACGGCGCCTTCATCGATTGGGCCGAGCCGCGGATCGCCGACCCGCGCGGCCGCGCCTTGTTCCGGCGGATGGCGGAAAGGTCGGGGATCGAGCAGCGCTGGTCAGTGCTGCCGCCGACGCCCGAGGGCGGCTCGCCGGTCGCGCCGGGCGGCTTCTACCATCCCGGGTTGCCGAGCACCGCCGCCCGGATGCATGTCTATGCCGAGGCGGCGCCGGAGCTGGCGCTGGCGGCGATCGCCGATCTCCAGGCGCGGGCACCGATCGGCGGCATCACCCATCTCGTCGTCGCCAGCTGCACCGGTTTCGTCGCGCCGGGCATCGACCAGATCATCGCCGCCCGGCTCGGCCTTCCCGGCCATGTCGAGCGCACCCTGGTCGGCTTCATGGGATGCTATGCCGCCGTCTCCGCGCTCCGGCTCGCCCATCATATCGTCCGCTCCGAGGCCCAGGCGCGGGTGCTGGTGGTGACGGTCGAGCTGTCCAGCCTCCACCTCCAGGACGAGACCGAGATCGAGCCTCTGCTCGCCATGCTCCAGTTCGGCGACGGCGCCGCCGCCGCTCTGGTGACGGCCGAGCCGAGCGGCTTCGCCATCTCCGATCCGTTCGCGGTGACGCTCGCCGATTCCTCCGAGCTGATCCGCTGGACGATCGGCGACAGCGGCTTCGCGATGCGGCTGTCGGGCGAAGTGCCCGGGCGGATCGCCGAAGCCCTGCGCGACGAGGCCGTGCGCCGGCCGATGCTCGGCGGCCTCGCGCCCGGCGCGATCGACAGCTGGGCGGTCCATGCCGGCGGCCGCTCGGTGCTCGACGCGGTCGAGAGCGGCCTCGATCTGCCGGCCGAGACGCTCGCCGAGTCGCGTGCGGTGCTGGCGCTTTACGGCAATATGTCCTCTTCGACCCTTCCCTTCGTGCTGGCGGCGATGCTCGGCGATCCGGAGCGCCGCCGCGGCATCGCCCTCGCTTTCGGTCCCGGCCTCGCCGCCGAGGGCTTCCACTTCACGCGGGCGCCGTGACGGCCGCCCGCCGGCCGGCCGGATGAAGCGCGTTCCCGCGCTCATCGTCGGCGGCGGGCCCGCGGGTTCGGCGGCGGGCATCGTCCTCTCCCGCGCCGGCATCGAGGCCGAGATATTCGAGCGCAGCCCGGGGCCGCAGGACATGGTCTGCGGCGGCTTTCTCGGCTGGGACGCGCTGGCGGCAGTGCGCGGCCTGGGCGTCGATGCCGCCGCGCTCGGCGCGCGGCCGATCGCGCGCCTCCGTCTGGTCTCCGCCGAGGATGCGGTCGAAGCGGCGCTGCCGCATCCCGCCGCCGGCCTTTCGCGCCGCAGGCTCGACGCCGCCTTGCTCGGCGCGGCGGAAACGGGGGGCGTTCGCGTCCGCCGCGGCGTCGCGATCCGCTCGGCGGATCCCGGCCGGCGCTGCCTCCGGCTCGACGACGGCGATGAAATGGCCGGCGACGCGCTGCTGATCGCCACCGGCAAGCACGAGCTGCGCGGCGCCGCCCGGCCGCGCGACACCAGCGCCGACCCGATCGGCCTCAGGACCCC
>JAQGLF010000328.1 GCA_028293025.1 Alphaproteobacteria bacterium | reverse complement strand
GTGAGGCCCCAATCGGCGAAGCCCATATTGGCCTGCTTCCAGCGGATCATGCCGTAGCTGTCGTCGCGCAGGATCAGGACGGTGAGGTTGAGCTTCAGCCGGACGGCCGTCTCCATCTCCTGGCTGTTCATCATGAAGCCGCCGTCGCCGCACACCGCCATCACCTTGCGGCCCGGGTAGACCATCGCCGAGGCCATGGCGGACGGCAGGCCGGCGCCCATCGTCGCCAGCGCATTGTCGAGCAGCACCGTGTTCTGCTGCCGCGCCGGATAATTGCGCGCGAACCAGATCTTGTAGACGCCGTTGTCGAGGCAGATGATGCCGTCGGACGGCATCGCTTCGCGTACGCATTTGACGAGGCAGGCGGGGAAGATCGGGAAGCGCATGTCGTCGCACATCGAGGCGGTATGCTCGACCTCCGCGGCGCGGGCGCGGAGCATCGCGTCGAAATCCCAGCGCGGCGAGGGGACGATGTCCTCCTTGATCTGCCAGATCGCGTTGGCAATGTCGCCGATCACCTCGATCTGCGGGAAATAGACGGGGTCGACCTCGGCGGTGCGGGTCGAGACGTGGATCACCTCGGTGCCGCCGCGCTGCATGAAGAAGGGCGGCTTCTCGATCACATCGTGGCCGACATTGACGATGAGGTCGGCGGACTCGATCGCGCGATGGACGAAATCCCCAGCCGAGAGCGCCGCGCAGCCGAGGAATTTCGGGTGGAGCTCGTCGACCACGCCCTTGCCGAGCTGGGTGGTGACGAAGGGAATGCCGGTCTTCTCGATCAGCTGGAGCAGCATGCGCGAAGTGGTCTTGCGGTTGGCGCCGGCGGCGATGACCAGCACGGGGGAGCGCGCCGCCTCCAGCTTCTTCACCGCCGCGCGCACCGCTTTCTCGTCGGCGAGCGGCCGGCGCACGAAGCTGCGCTGGAGCGGCGTCGAGTCCGTCTCCTCGTCGGCAATGTCTTCGGGAAGCTCGAGATGGACCGCGCCCGGCTTCTCCTCCTCGGCGAGGCGGAAGGCCTCGCGCACCCGGCTTGGGATATTGTCGGACGAGGCGAGCTGGTGGGTGAATTTGGTGATCGGTCGCATCATGTCGACGACGTCGAGGATCTGGAAGCGGCCCTGCTTCGACTTCTTGATCGGCTTCTGGCCGGTGATCATCATCATCGGCATGCCGCCCAATTGGGCATAAGCGGCGGCGGTGACGAAATTGGTGGCGCCCGGACCGAGCGTCGCCAGGCACACGCCGGTCTTGCCGGTATGCCGGCCGTAGGTCGCCGCCATGAAGCCGGCGCCCTGCTCGTGGCGGGTGAGGATCAGCTTCACCTTGGTCGAACGGGAGAGGCTGTCGAGGAAGTCCAGATTCTCCTCGCCGGGAACGCCGAATATATATTCGACCCCCTCTTCCTCCAGACACTGGATGAACAGGTCCGACGCTTTGGCCATGCCTTTTGTCCCCCCTCGCGAGCTTCGAGGTCTAGCCCGCTTTCCATCCTCTGTCACCGCCGGCCGATAAACCCATGATCGCGCTTGAAAGGCCGGGCCGGATTTGAAACAAGTCCGTATCGAAGAGAGGCTCGCGGTGCGCCGCGGACCGTCAGCGCGGGGGGCTTATGAAGCGGAGGCGCGAGCTGGCGATCGGCGCACTGGCCGCGTCGCTTTGCCTTTCGCTCCTGTTCCTGTTCGCCTTTCCGGCTCCGGTCACCGCGCAGCACAATAATGTCGCCGGCGGCGCGCCTGCCGGCGCCTTCCTCGGCGTCGCCACCTGCGCCGGCTCGACCTGTCACGGCCGCTCCGAGCCGACCGGCGCGGTGGTCCGCCAGGACGAGCTGATGATCTGGCAGAACGAGGCGAGCCCGACCGGGGCCCACAGCCGCGCCTGGCGGGTGCTGACCGAGCCGCGCGCCAGGGCGATCGCCGCGCGGCTCGGCCTCGGCGAGGCGGCGTCGGCGCCGATGTGCCTCGGTTGCCATGCGACGCCCGCCCCCGCCGGCCAGCGCGGGCCGCGCTTCCAGATTTCGGACGGTGTCGGCTGCGAAGCCTGCCACGGCCCGGCCGGCGCCGGGCTCGCCAGCCATTATGCCGTCGGCGGCACCCATGGCGCGAACGTGGCGCGCGGCATGGTGCCGCTCGACACGCCCCGCGCCCGCGCCGCCCGCTGCCTCGACTGCCAGTTCGGCGGCGCCGGCGACGGCCAGTTCGTCGACCCTCGGATCATGGCGGCCGGCCACCCGCGGATCAGCTTCGAGCTCGACCTCTTCTCGACCCTCCAGCGCCACCACGACGAGGATGCGGATTACGTCCAGCGCAAGGGCCGCACCAACAATGTGGCGATGTGGGCGATCGGCCAGGCGATGGCGCTCGACCGGTCGCTCGCCTTGTTCGCCAATCCGCAGCGCGGGACCAACGGCGTTTTCCCGGAATTCTATTTCTTCGACTGCCACACCTGCCATCGCCGCATCTCGGACGATCCGCGCTTCGAGCCGAGCGCCGCGGCCAATCCGGGCCGGCCGATCCCGTCCGGCATGCCGGCCTATAATGACGAGAACATGATCATGCTGTCCGCGGCGGCGAAGGTTGCGGCGCCGGCGGCCGCGGCGCGCTTCGATCGCGATAGCCGCGCCTTCCATTCGGCGCTGACCCGCGATCGGCCCGCGACGATCGCCGCTGCGGCGAGACTGCGGGAGAGCGCGCTGGCGGTGGGCAATGCCCTCGCCTCCGGAGGGGTCGGCCGGGTGCAGGTGTTCGAGATCATCGACACGATCGCCGGCAACGCCGTTTCGCCGCGCTTCACCGATTATGAAGGCAGCGTGCAGGCCGTGATGGCCGTCGACACCCTGCTCTCGGCGCTGGTCGGCTCCGGCCAGGCCAATGCCCAGGCGGCGACTGCGATCCGCGCCGACATCAACCTCGCCTATCGCGCCGTCCGCGATCCCAATGCCTACGATCCGCGCGAATTCCGCGAGAGCCTCGGCCGCGCCGCCGCCGCGATCAGGCAGCTGAGATGAGGCGCCCCACCGCGATCGTCGGCGCTTTCTCCCTCATCCTCGCCTCCTGCGGGGGCGGGGGTGGAAGCAGCGGCGGCAGCGGCGGCTCGACCACGCCGATCGTCCTGCCCACGCCCACGCCGGCACCCGCCAATCTCTACGCGGTGCCCGCGCAGGAATCTTTGACCCAGGCGGACGTCCAGCGCATCCTCGCCCAAGGCATCGCCGAAGCGCAGGCGCGCGGGCTTCCCGCCGATCTCGCCGTGGTCGACCGGGTCGGCAACGTCCTCGCGATCTTCGCGATGAACGGCGCCAACCAGCGGCTGCTCGTTCCCACCGGCCCCAATGGCAGCACCCACGATCTGCAGGGCGTCGACGTACCCGGCGCGGTGGCGGGGGCGATCGCCAAGGCGATCACCGGCGCCTATCTCTCCTCGGGCGGCAACGCCTTTTCGAGCCGGACGGCGAGCATGATCGTCCAGCAGCATTTCCCGCCTTCCGCCGCCACGGTCGGGCTGGAGAGCGGGCCCCTGTTCGGCGTCCAGTTCAGCCAGCTCCCCTGCTCGGACCTTTCCGCGCGATTCAGCGGCACGGCCGGCGCGAGTGCCTTTATCGGCCCGAAGCGCTCGCCGCTCGGCCTTTCCGCCGATCCGGGCGGCTTTCCGCTCTACAAGAACGGCGTCGTCGTCGGAGGCATCGGCGTGATGGGCGACGGGCTCTACGGCTTCGATCCCGAAGTGCTGGACGTCGACCACGACAATGAGGAAGCGATCGCCCTCGCCGCCGGCACCGGCTTCGCCGCGCCCGTCGAAATTCGGGCGGACCGGATCAGCGTCGACGGCACCCTGCTGCGCTTCTCGGACGCGACGATCGCCGATCTGCGCAGCAATCCGGCCGCGGCGCCGGGCTTCGGGTCGCTGAACGGCAGTGCCGGCGTCCTCACCTCGGTGCGCGGCTATTACGATGCGACGGCGGGCATCCTGCCGGGCCAGGCTTATGGCAGCGAGGGGTCGGGCGTGCGTGCCGCGACGACGGGCGAATTCTCCAACCGCGACGCCTTCATCCTCAGCAACGGCGCCGGCGCGAACCGCTTCCCGATCCGGCCCGGCACCGACGGCGGCCTCAGCGCGGCCGAGGTCACCGCCTTGCTCGAGGAAGCCTTCCGGATCATGAGCGCGGCACGGGCGCAGATCCGCCAGCCGCTCGACAGCCGCGCCCAGGTCAGCATTTCGGTGGTCGACACCAATGGCGAGGTGCTCGGCATCGTCCGCTCGCCCGACGCGCCGATCTTCGGCATCGACGTCTCGCTGCAAAAGGCGCGGACAGCGGCTTTCTACTCCAGCGCGAGCGCGGCCGCCGAGCTGCAGGCCGATCCCGACCCGGACGTCGCCGGCTTCGTCGCCGCGGTGCGCGCCTTTCTCGGCGATCCGGCCGCGCTCACCGGCCGAACCGCCTTCACCGACCGCGCCGGCGGCAATCTGTCGCGGCCGTTCTTCCCCGACGGCGAGGTCGGCCGGCCGCCGGGGCCCTTCTCGCGCCCGATCGACGAGTTCAACCCCTTCTCCACCGGCCTGCAATCGGCTCTGATCCAGGCCGACGTGAAGGCGCATGTCGGCTTCGTCCTCGGCGGCCCCGCCGACGTGCCGGCGCTGTGCACCCGCATCCCGCACCCGAAGAGGATCGCCAACGGCATCCAGATCTTCCCGGGCTCGGTGCCGATCTATCGCGGCGCGACCCTGGTCGGCGGCATCGGCGTCTCCGGCGACGGCATCGACCAGGACGACATGATCAGCTTCCTCGGCCTCTATAATGCCGGGGCGCGGACGGGCACGATCGCCAATGCCGATCCTGCGATCCGGGCCGACCAGATCGTCGTGCCGGTCGGAGCCGGCGTGCGGCTGCGCTACGTCAACTGCCCGTTCGCGCCCTTCATCGGCTCCAGCGAGCAGAATGTCTGCCAGGGGAAATGATCCTCGGGGGGCCCCTCCTTTCGCTGCTGGCGTGGGTTTCGACGCCCCTTTTCTCCCTCTCCCTTGAGGGAGAGGGTGGGGTGAGCGTGTCGGGCGCTGGAGAATATTCGCGGACGCCGAGCCCCCTCACCCCAACCCTCTCCCCACCGGGGAATGGGAGTTTGATCCTGGCCTCGCAAGACACGGCGCCCCCTCCCCCGCCGGCCGCACAGTCCGGCACCAATGCCGAGGATGCCGTGCTGCCCGGCCGCCGCCGGCCGGGCGTGCCGCAGCACGAGCTCGAACCGCCGGTCAGCCAGGACAATCCCGGCGCGGTCCGCGCGCCGCCGCCCGAAGCCTTTCCCACCGACCAGATCCCGATCCCCGACCGCTGGCGGCTGATCCAGACGCTCGGCCTCGTGAAGGAGCATTGGTTCGATCCCTATCACCAGAA
>JAQGLF010000312.1 GCA_028293025.1 Alphaproteobacteria bacterium | reverse complement strand
GTCCTCGGCGATGATGCGCGCGGCGGCGGCGGCGGCGGCGCTGGCGGCGCGGGCGCGCACCTGCTCGACGGCGTTACGCTCGGCGGCGGCGATCTTGTCCTCGGCCATGCGGGTGCGCCGCTCGATCAAAGCGGCGGTGTCCACTTTGGCCTGCTCGACCAGCGCATCGGCCTCGTGGCGGGCGCGCTCGAGCATCGTCTCGCGCTCGGCATCGGCCGCCGCCGCCTTGGCTTCATATTCGGCCTTCAGCGCCTCGGCCTCGGCGCGCAGCTGGGCGGCCTCGTCGAGCTGCTCCCGGATTGCGGCGATCATCTTGTCGAGCGCGGCGGCGATCATCGCCGGCACGCGCTTCCAGAGGATGATCGCGAAGACGAGCACCATCGCCAGCGCGATCCACTGCGGCGCGTCCAGGCCCAAAGCGGTGGGCTCGGGATGAGGCTCGGGCGCGCCGACATGCACATTGGGGCCGGTCGTTTGATCAGCCATGGAGGGCCGCCTTCACCGCCCGGGCGGCCTTTTCGGGGCTGACCTTGAGCCCGGCCAGCCGCTGCACCATGTCCTGCGCCGCTTCGGCGGCGACCGCCTCGATCTCGGCAAGCGCAGCGTCGGATGCCGCGCGGATCCGCGCTTCCGCCGCTTCCGTCCGGGCGGCGATCTCGCCGGCGGCGGCGCGCATCTTTTCCTCGCCCGTGCGGGCGCTGGCCGCCTTCGATTCCTGGACCAGCTTCATCGCCTCGGCGCGGCCGGCATCCATGCGCGAACGATAGTCGCTCTCGATCTCGTCGGCGCCGGTGCGGGCGCTCTGCGCCGCCGCCAGATCGTCGGCGACGCGCCGGTCGCGCGCGTCGACGGTCGACTGGATCCTCGGCAGCAGGCCGTGGCCGATGCCGAAATAGATGATCGCGAGCACCAGCAGCAGCCAGAAGAACTGCGAATAGGCGACTGCGGCCAGCTGATTGATCTGAGGCATGGTCCGTTCCCGGGGCGCAAGCGGGGGGAGCCCCGCTTGCTATGGGGCTTAACGCGCGTAGAGGATGATCATCGCCACGGCGAAGGCGATCAGGCCGAGCAGCTCGGCGGCCGCGAAGCCGATGAAGAGCCGGCCCTGCTGGCTGTCGGCCGCGGCCGGATTGCGGATGGCGCTTTCGAGAAACGAGCCGAACACGTTGCCGACGCCGATCGCGGCGGCGCCGACGCCGATCGCCGCGAGGCCGGCACCGATGACTTGGGCTGAAGCGAGGTCCATGATTATCTCCTTTGCAACTCTTTGAAAACTCAGTGAAGATTGACCGCGTCGTTGATGTAGAGCGAGGTCAGCAATGCGAACACATAGGCCTGGATGGCGCAGACCAGCACTTCCAGCGCCATCACGCCGGCGATGAACACGAAGGACAACAGGCTGATCGCCGGGCCGACGCCGCCGGCATTGATGCCCTGGACGACGAAATTGCCGAACACGTCGACGAGGATGTGGCCGGCGATCATCGCCACGAACAAGCGCAGCGCGAGGCTGAACGGGCGCACCATGAACGAGACGAACTCGATCGGCACGATCAGCAGCTTGAGGATGAAGGGCGTCCCGTGCGGGATGAACAGGGTGAAGAAACGGAAGCCGTGCCGCCAGAAGCCGGTGACGAGCACGATCGAGAAGCTGATGATCGCCATCACGCCGGTGACGGTGAACTGGCTGGTGACGGTGAAGGGCTGGGCGCCGACCAAAGCGAGCGGCATCAGCCCGAGCAAATTGGCGAACAGGATGAACATGAAGATGGTGAAGACCCAGGGTACGTATTTGCGCCCCTCCGGCCCGATATTGGTCGCCAGCATCGAAGTGACGAAGCCGGTCATCCCCTCGACCATCAGCTGCCAGCGGCCGGGAACGAGCTGACGCTTCATCCCGCCGAGCATGAAGAGCCAGATCAACGCCAGGACCACCAGCATCCACAAGGCGCTGTTGGTGAAGGCGAAAGGGCTCCCGTCCAGATGGCCCGCAATCGGGCTGATCTGGAACTGGTGCATCGGATCGATCTTGGTTTCGGCCGCCACTCTCTACGTCCCTCGGCCCGTCACGGGCTGCGCTGCGCTATCTTCCAGACTTCCCACATGGCGGCGCCGAACCCGAGGAACAGCATCGCCACCCAGATCCCGTGCGTCCCTGCCAGCCGATCGATCACGTAACCGATCAGGGCGCATCCGAGCGGGTAGCTGACCAGCACGGACAGGATGCGCAGGCCCTGCGCCTGACCGGCCGGAGGCGTCGCCCCGTTGTCGCCGGCCCGCTTCGCCTCCGCCGTCCGCGCCTGCCTCAGCCGCTCGTCGAGCGAGGAGAGCCGTGCATCCCGGGGAAGCTCAGGGTCCTCGAAAGGCTCGTTTTCCGCCATGTCGTCTGTCTTCCATGTGCGTCCGCGCTTCCGGAAAAGCGGCAGTCGCGAAACGGGCGTGGGACATGCCGGCGACGAACCCGCCGAGGCGCCGCCCCTTTAGGAAGGGGGGCAGGTCAAGTCAACACGTCGCCGCGGTGCGGTAAGGGGCCGCAGACAATCCCTCCCCTTCGATGGGAGGCGGTGAGTTAAGGTCAGTCCCAGAACCCAAGAATGGAGTTGGGCCGCTGCTGCAAGCGATTTGCCTATGGCGGATGGCGGGATTAATCCCGGCTTATGAGGGACGGGGCACCCGATGCGAGCGGTCACCGCGCCAGGCTGAGGAAGCGCCTGTTCGAGGGCGGGCCCGAGGCGCTGCACGAGCATGAGCTGGTCGAATATCTGCTCGCCCTCGCGCTGCCGCGCCGCGACACCAAGGCGCTGGCGAAGAGCATGATCGCCGATTTCGGCGGCTTCGCCCAGCTTCTCTCCGCCGACGCCGATACGATCATGCGCCGCTGTGGCGTCACCGAGAATGTCGCGGCAGCGATCAAGATCGCCCAGGCCTCGGCGATCAGGCTGCTGAAGGCGCGGGTCACCGGGCAGACGATGCTGGGAAGCTGGCAGGCCCTGATCGACTATCTCGCCGCCGACATGGGCTTCCTGCCGATCGAGCGCGTCCGCGTGCTCTACCTCAACGCCAAGAACGCTTTGATCCGCGACCATCTGCTGTCCGAGGGCTCGGTCGACGAGGCCGCCGTCTATGTGCGCGAGGTGATCCGCGGCGCCGTCGACAGCCACGCCACCGCGATGATCCTCGTCCACAACCACCCGAGCGGCGACCCGCAACCGAGCCGCCAGGACATCCAGCTCACCCGCGAGATCATCGACGCCGCGCGGCCGCTCCGGATCTCGGTCCACGACCATGTCATCGTCGGCGCTGGCCGCCATTTCAGCATGCGCGAGAAGGGGCTGATCTGAGGCGCCTGTCCCGCCGCGCCGCCCTGCACAATTTCTCCTCGTGGCTGGCATCAGGCCTGCAACCCCTTGGCCTAGGCATTGGCGCCGAAGACCTGCAGCGAGGGGAGACAGAGATGACGAAGCGCGGTTGGGCGGGATTGGCGGCGGCGGTGATCGTCCTGGCCGTTCCGGGAATCTTTTTCGTGAAGGCGGCCACCGACA
>JAQGLF010000287.1 GCA_028293025.1 Alphaproteobacteria bacterium | reverse complement strand
AGCGCGAGCCGGTCGAGCGCTTCTGGCGCGCATTGCGTTCGGTCGATGCGGTGCTGAAGGAGTTCCGCTGCGGCTTCCTCGGCAAGTCGAGCCCGGTCCATTTCTTCTGGGGCAGCTTCGACCTCGCCGTCACCCGCTTCTCCGGCCGGTCGGCGCCGCGCCACCCCGGCGGCATCCCCAACCTCCCCGATGACGTCACCCGCGAGGCCTACAGCCACGAAGTCTCCAGCGCCGGCTTCTGGCCCGGCGGCGCCGGCGGGCCGGGCGGCCCCTTCTTCTATTCCTACGCCTACCCCGCGCCGGAAGGATTCGGCAAAGCGCCCGTCGCGCCGGCCGCGGCGCGGTTCGACGAGACGCTGGGCGAGTTCATCCTCGATTACGAGGCGGTGCGGTCGGCGCCCGATCCGGACGCGGCGTTGCTCGCCTTCCTCGACACGACCTACGCCGCCGCCGCCGACCTTGCGCATTGGGACCGGGCAGCGCTGGAATGCGCGCCGGGCAGGCCGCGCGTGCCGCGGCGAGTCTGATACCATGTTCCCCGGCGAAAGCCGGGGTCCAGTGGAGCGGCCGTACTGGACCCCGGCTTTCGCCGGGGAACATCAATCGGTCGCGTCAGGGCTGCGCGGGCAAAGAAAAAGGCGCGAAAGGGTCTCTCCCTCCGCGCCCTTTCTATCTCAGCCGATCAGCCGGTTCAGGCAGTCGCCTGCGCCTCCGCCGGCAATGCCGACCGTGCCTGGGCGATGATGCCGCTGAACACGGCGCCCTCGTGCATGGCGATGTCGGCCAGGACCTTGCGGTCGAGATCGACGCCGGCCAGCTTCAGGCCGTGCATGAACTGGCCGTAGGTGAGGCCTTCGGCGCGCACCGCGGCATTGATCCGCTGGATCCAGAGCGCGCGGAAGCTGCGCTTCTTCACCTTGCGGTCGCGATAGGCATATTGGCCGGCCTTCTCGACGGCCTGCTTGGCGATGCGGATCGTGTTCTTGCGGCGGCCGTAATAGCCTTTCGCCTGCTCCAGGATCCTCTTGTGGCGGGCCTTGGTCGTGGTCCCGCGCTTGACGCGTGCCATGTCTCAGGCCCTCCTATTTCAGGCCGTAGGGCGCCCAGGCCTTCACCCGCGCCGTGTCGGCGTCGGCGAGGACCTCGGTACCGCGATTCTGGCGGATATATTTGGCATTGTGGCTCATCAGGCGGTGGCGCTTGCCGGCCACCCCGTGCTTGAGCTTGCCGGTAGCGGTGAGCTTGAAGCGTTTTTTGACGCCGCTCTTCGTCTTCAGCTTGGGCATTTTGTCTCCTTGCGCGCAGGTGCGCGACGTTTTGGAACAGCCACGGCAGCCCTGTTGGCCGGGCCGTTCGATTCTTCCGAAGGTGGAAGGAAGCGGCGCCTATAGTCGGGAGAGGCCGCGAAGGCAAGATGAGTGACAGGGCGCGGCGTTCGACCCAACAACTCCTCCCCCTGGAGGGGGAGGGTAGGGTGGGGGTGTTCGGCGTCCGGGGTAATTTCTCCGCCGCCGAGCCCCCTCACCCCAACCCTCTCCCCGCCGGGGAGAGGGAGTATGCGCTTCCGCCTGCCTGCGCTTTGCCCTATGCGAGTCGCTTCCCCGGGGGACCGCGCCTGAGCGGTTGAGAGGCGGCTGAGGCCGCGACCCGCCGAACCTGATCCGGCTGACACCGGCGTAGGGAGGGAGGCGGGCCGCCCGCTTTTCCTCCGCAAGAGGAGAGACATCAATGGCCGCCGACATCCCCGCCCGCACCGAGCTCAAGGTCACCACCGGCCCGATCCGCGGCAGCCGCAAGATCCATGTCGGCCCGCTCGGCGTGAAGATGCGCGAGATCGACCTCGAGCCCTCGTCCGGCGAGCCGCCGCTCCGCGTCTACGACTGCTCCGGCCCGTACACCGATCCGAACGCCCGCATCGACATCATGGCCGGCCTGCCCGAGCTGCGCCGCGACTGGATTCGCGGCCGGGGCGACGTCGAAGAGGTCGCCCAGCGCGAGGTCAGGCCCGAGGATAACGGCCAGCTCGGCCCCGACCGCTCCGGCGGCGTCCAGGCCTTCCCCGGCGTCCGCAAGCGCGTGCTGCGCGCGAAGCCCGGCGCCAACGTGTCGCAGATGCATTACGCGCGCCGCGGCATCGTCACGCCCGAGATGGAATATGTCGCCATCCGCGAGAATCTCGGCCGCGAGCGCCTCGCCGAGGCGGCGCCGCGCGACGGGCAGGATTTCGGCGCTTCGATCCCCGATTACGTCACCCCCGAATTCGTCCGCGACGAGGTCGCCCGCGGCCGCGCCATCATCCCCAGCAACATCAACCATCCCGAGAGCGAGCCGATGGCGATCGGCCGCAATTTCCTGGTCAAGATCAACGCCAATATCGGCAATAGCGCCGTCGCCTCCGACGTCGCGGCCGAGGTCGACAAGATGGTCTGGTCGATCCGCTGGGGCGCCGACACGGTGATGGACCTCTCCACCGGCCGCAACATCCACGACACGCGCGAATGGATCATCCGCAATTCGCCCGTGCCGATCGGCACCGTCCCCATCTACCAGGCGC
>JAQGLF010000271.1 GCA_028293025.1 Alphaproteobacteria bacterium | reverse complement strand
GGCCGGGAAGGCCGATCGGCCGGTTGCGCTCGAGCCCGGCCAAACGCCTTTGATCCCCTCCCGCTCGCGGGAAGGGATCGAGGGGTGGGGATAATCCGGAGTTCGCGCCGGCACCTGAAGAGCCCATCCCCGGCCCCTCCCGCAAGCGGGAGGGGGGATCGAAATCGACGCCGCAGCCCTGCTCCTCGCCCATCTCGAAGATCAAAGGCTCCTCGAGCATCAGCGCGCGGTTGCCGGTCCAGGTCGCCGTCTCCGGCCCCTGGCCCGCCTCCGGCCGCGTCGGGCGTCCTTCGCGGTTCATGCTCATGCCAGCGCCTCCTCGAGCGACGCGGCGAGCGCCTCGACATCCTCTTCGCTGCTGGTCTCGGTGACGGCGACCACCAGCCCGCGTTCCAGCGCTTCGACGCCCGGATAGAGGCGCCCGAGCGAGACGCCGCCGAGCACGCCCCGTTCCGCCATCGTCCGCACCACCGGCCGCGCCTCGACCGGCAGGCGCAAAGTGAATTCGTTGAAGAAGGCATTGTTCACCAGCTCCACCCCCGGCACCCGCGCCAGCCGATCCGCCGCCGCACTCGCGCGATCATGGTTGATGCCGGCGAGCCGCCGCAGGCCCGTCTCGCCGAGCAGGGTCATGTGGATAGTGAAGGCGAGCGCGCAGAGGCCGCTATTGGTGCAGATGTTCGAGGTCGCCTTCTCGCGCCTGATATGCTGCTCGCGGGTCGAGAGGGTGAGGACGAAGCCGCGCTTGCCTTCCGCGTCCACCGTCTCGCCGGCGAGACGCCCGGGCATCTGCCGGACATATTTGTCGCGGGTGGCGAACAGGCCGACATAAGGCCCGCCGAAATTGAGGCCGACGCCGATCGACTGGCCTTCGCCGACGACGATGTCGGCGCCCATTTCGCCCGGCGAACGCAGCAGGCCGAGCGCGACCGGCTCGGTCACCACCGCGACCAGCAGGGCGCCGGCCTGGTGGGCGCGCTCCGCCAGCGCGGAGAGGTCGCCGATGCGGCCGAATATGTCGGGATATTGGACGACGACGCAGCTCGTCTCGCCGTCGATCGCGTCGAGCAGGGCCGCTGTGTCGGGCTCAGCCTCCAGCGCCGGCAACGCCGTCACCAGTTGATCGCCGGTGAAGCGGGCCATCGTCTTCGCGACCGAGACATAATGGGGATGGAGGCCCGAGGAGAGGATCGCCTTGGCCCGCCGGGTGATCCGCCGCGCCATGCCGATCGCCTCCCAGCAGGCGGTCGAGCCGTCATACATCGAGGCATTGGCGACTTCGCAGCCGTAGAGCCGGGCGACCTGGGTCTGGAATTCGAACAGGGCCTGGAGCGTGCCCTGGGCGATTTCGGGCTGGTAGGGCGTGTAGCTGGTCAGGAACTCGCCGCGCTGTATCAGATGGTCGACGCTGGCCGGGATGTGATGGCGATAGGCGCCGCAGCCGAGGAAGAAGGGCGCCTCGCCGGCGACGAGGTTTTTCCGGGCCATCGCCGAGAGCTGGCGTTCGACCGAAAGCTCGCTGGCATGATCGGGAAGATCGTGGATCGCGCCGTCGAGCCGCGCCGCCTCCGGCACGTCGACGAACAGATCCTCGATCGAAGACGCGCCGATCGCCCGCAGCATGTCCTGCCGGTCCGCCTCGGCAAGGGGAAGGTAACGCATCCTCTACTCCGTCATTCTTCGGGCTTGCGCATGGTGAAGCGCAGCCGGACGTAATCGGCGATCCAGCTGCCATCCTCCTGCTGGAGGCGCGGCTGGAGGCGCTGCTCCACCGCCTGGGCGATCTCGTCGCGCGCTTCGGCGGGGACCTCGGCGACGTCGAGCCAGCCGGCGCGGAAGGTCTTGATCCAGCCGGCGACGCCCGAAGGAAGCGGCGTCGGCCGCGGGATCAGCTGCGCGTCGATCCGGGTGAAGCCGGCACAGGCATAGAGGCGCACGAACTCCTCGACGGTCGGATACCATTGCGGATCCTCGGCCGGGACCGGATAGCCGCGCGCGCTCAATTCCTCGCGGATGCCGCCGCGCAAAGCGGCGATATTGCCCACGCCGCCCATCTCGCCGACGAAGCGGCCACCCGGCTTCAGCACCGAATGAACGCCCGAGGCGACCGCGTCCGGGTCCAGCATCCAGTGCAAGGCCGCGTTGGAGAAAGCGGCGTCGAACTGGCCGAAGCGCACCCCCTGGCTGTCGAGATCGAGCGCCTGCGCGTCGGCGACGAACGCGTCGACGCCGCGCGCGCGGGCCGCCTCGACCATGTCCGGCGAGGCGTCGAGGCCGATCACCCGCGCGCCGGCGGCGACGATCCGCTCGGTGAGGGCGCCGTCGCCGCAGCCGATGTCGAGGATCAGCTCGCCCGGCTGCGGGGCGAGCAGCTCGAACGCCGGGCCGCCGAGCGCCGGCACGAAGGCCGCGTTCGCGGCATAATCGATCGGCGACCACAAGGAGGAGGAATTGACGCTCACTGGCTGTCGCAGAAGGTCTTGTAGGCGGCTGCGTCCATCAACCCCTCCAGCTCGCCGGGATCGGAAAGGCGGAGACGGAAGAACCAGCCCTCCCCTTCCGGATCGCTGTTGGCGAGCGAGGGATCGTCGACCAGCGCCTGATTGGCCTCGGCGATCTCGCCGCTGACCGGCGAATAGACGTCGGAGGCGGCCTTGACCGATTCGACCACGGCGGCCTCGCCGCCTTTCGTCACCTGCCGCTTGGCCTCCGGCAGCTCGACGAAGACGACGTCGCCGAGCTGACCCTGGGCGAAATCGGTGATCCCGACAATGGCCTGGTCGCCCTCGACCCGGATCCACTCATGCTCCCTGGTATAATAGACGGTCATCAGGCGGCTCCCTTGCGATAATAGCGGTGGGGGACGAAGGGCATCTTCACGACCTTGGCCGGGAAGAGCCTGCCGCGCTGGGCGAGGGTGATTTCGCGCCCCTCCTCCGCGCTCGCGGCGGGCACATAGGCCATGGCGATCGGCGCCTCGAGGCAGGGCGAGAAGCCGCCGCTGGTCACCTTGCCGACCTCATTGCCTTCGGCATCGACCATTATCGCGCCTTCGCGCACCGGCTGGCGGCCCTCGACGGCGAGACCGACGCGGCGGCGGAGCGGACCGCGCTCGATCTCGGCGATGATCCTTTCCCAGCCGGCGAAGCCGCCGTCGGCGCGCCGGCGCTTCGAGATGGCGAAGCCGAGATCGGCCTCGACCGGCGTGGTGCCGAGATCGAGGTCGTGGCCGTAAAGCGGCAGGCCCGCCTCGAGCCGGAGCGAATCGCGGGCGCCGAGACCGATCGGCCGCACTTCGGGCTGCGCGGCGATCAACTCCGCGACCTCGGCGGCGCGAGCGCCGGGAAGCGAGATTTCGAAGCCGTCCTCGCCGGTATAGCCCGAGCGGCTGATCCAGACATTGGCGCCGGCGAGCGGGAAGGCGCCGCCGGTCATGAAGCCGAGATCCTCGACGCCGGGCGCGAGGCGCGACAGCACGTCCACCGCCTTCGGCCCCTGGAGGGCGAGCAGGGCCTGCTCCTTCATATGGTCGATAACGACGCCGCGCGGCAGCCGCTCCGTCAGGTCGGCGATATCGCCTTCTTTCGTGGCGCCGTTGACGACGACGTAGAAATGGCCGCCGCGCCGGGTCACCATCAGGTCGTCGATGATCCCACCGTCCGGCGCGAGCAGCAGCGAGTAGCGCAGGCGGCCTTCCTTGAGGATGAAGAGGTCGGCCGGGAGCAGCTTTTCGAGGCTCTTCTCGGCCTCGGCGCCAGTGACGATCAGCTGGCCCATATGGCTGACGTCGAACAGGCCGGCCGAAGCCCGCGTCCAGCGATGCTCGGCGATGATGCCCTCATATTGGATCGGCATCCGATAGCCCGCGAACGGCACCATCCGCGCACCGCGGGCGACATGCCAGTCGTCGAGGGGGAGAAGGCGGTCGGGGGCGTCGTTCATGTCCAGACTCCGGGGCATCGCGACGGGTGTCCGGACGCAGGTCCGTCACCGCCGCCGATCGACCCCCTCTGTCCGCTGGACCTGAGAGCTTTCCCCGATTTCACCGGGCTTTTGGACCTCGGCGACGGCGGGTTACCCCTTCGGTGGCCCGCCACAGCTACGGCCGCGGCGGACGCTTTCCAGAGTGTCTATGCGCGCGCGGTCCCTTGTGCCTGAGAGATTCCGGGGCGGTTGCTCCTTCGGCGGCGGAAGGTGAAACCCCCCGCACTCTCCCGCGTGCGCACCAGCCCGAAAGCCGGCGACGCCGCCGCTCTGGAGCGTCGTCGCCGCCGAGTCAACGCGTGGCGTTATAGGCGAGCTGATCGTGGGTGAGCTGGAAGCCGACCAGCACTTCGAACGAGGCGGCGCGGACCGCGTCGCGCACGCGCGGATCGGACAAAGGATCGACGGCGGCGTCGGCATCGCCGGCCTTGCGCTCACGCGTGACCTGGCGGCGGACGTCCTCGGGAAGCGTCAGCGCCGCCCGCTGCACCTGGCTGGTCGCCGCGGCCGAGCCCTGCGCCCGCAGCTGGCCGTCGGCGAAATGGAGGCCGACCCGGCTGATGCTCTTGGTGACGACATTGGCGCCGCCCTGCAGCACCACGGCGAAATAAGGCAGCACCACGTCGCGCGCGCCGCGGGCGTCGCGGCGCTGCGCCTGGATGTCGAAGGTGACGTTGGTGGCGATGACGTTGCCGGTCTCGTCGCAGGTCGAGCGCACGTTGGTGATCGTCGCGACGACGTCGATCGCATTGGCGTCGCGGCTGTTCTCCGGGTTGAACAGAGTGACGTCGCCGGTCGCGGCCGGGATGGCGACGGCCGGGCAGGCCGAACGGTTGACGATGACGCCCGTGTCGGTGACCTGGCCCTCGGTGCTGCAGCCGGCGGCGATAATGGGAATCAGCGCGGCAAGAGCCGCCTTGAACTTGGACACGAAAACAGCACCTCACGCTCATGGAAGGAAAGCG
Organism: Alphaproteobacteria bacterium; assembly: GCA_028293025.1. Lineage (GTDB taxonomy): Bacteria > Pseudomonadota > Alphaproteobacteria > Sphingomonadales > Sphingomonadaceae > Allosphingosinicella. The sequence goes on along the minus strand of JAQGLF010000271.1, from coordinate 5,942 downwards.
CGCGGATCATAGGAACCGGGTAACGCCGAAGCAAGCTGCGAACGGGCGCGTGCGACGGACGCGCGGCGCGTCCGCCAGGTGCGGTTCCGCATCGTGGAAAGGGCCCGGTCCGATAGACGCGGCCCCTCGTTCATCGTAGAGGCGCGCCATGGCGACATCCCTGCCCCCCCTCACCCTGCGGATCGCGGCGCCGCGCGGCTTTTGCGCCGGCGTCGACCGGGCGATCCGGATCGTCGAGCTGGCGTTGCAGCGCTCGGGGCCGCCGGTCTATGTCCGCCATGAGATCGTCCACAACCGCTTCGTCGTCGACAGCCTCAAGGCGAAGGGCGCGGTGTTCGTCGCCGAGCTCGACGAGGTGCCGGACGGCGCGCCGGTCGTCTTCTCCGCCCACGGCGTCCCCAAGGCCGTCCCGGCCGCGGCGGAGGAACGGGGCCTCGACTATCTCGACGCCACCTGCCCGCTGGTCTCCAAGGTCCATCGCCAGGCGGAGCGGCTGGTCGAGCGCGGCTGCCACATCTTCTTCGTCGGCCATGCCGGCCATCCGGAGGTGATCGGCACGTTCGGCCAGGTGCCGGAAGACCGGATGATTCTGATCGAAACCGCCGGCGATGCCGAAAGCGTGCAGCCGCCGGAAGGCGCCGAGCTCGCCTACCTCACCCAGACCACGCTCTCCGTCGACGATACCGCCGATATCATCGGCATCCTCGAGCGCCGCTTCCCCGGCATCCGCGGCCCGCGCGGCGAGGACATCTGCTACGCGACCTCGAACCGGCAGGCGGCAGCGAAGGAGATCGCCCGGCTCAGCGACGCGGTGCTGGTGATCGGCGCGCCGAACAGCTCCAATTCGGTCCGCCTCGTCGAAGTGGCGGAGCGGGAGGGCGTGCGGGCGCGGCTGATCGGCCGCGCCGCCGACCTCGACCTCGCGTGGCTGGAGGGCGTCCGCACGCTCGGCATAACCGCCGGCGCCTCCGCGCCCGAATTGCTGGTGCGCGAGCTGGTCGACGCCCTCGCCCGCCATTTCGAAATCACCGAGGTGGAGAGCGACGGCATCGTCGAGCGGATGGTGTTCAAGCTGCCGCGCGGACTCGAAGCCGCCTGACCTTGCCCCGACCGTGGCACTAATCGAGATCTTCACCGACGGCGCCTGCAAGGGCAATCCGGGGCCGGGCGGCTGGGGCGCGATCATCCGCGCCGGCGCCCGCGAGAAGGAGCTGTCGGGCGGCGAGCCGCTCACCACCAACAACCGGATGGAGCTGCTCGCCGCGATCCGGGCGCTGCAGGCCCTGAAGCGGCCCTGCGAGATCGTCGTCCACACCGACAGCATCTACGTGCGCGACGGCATCACCAAATGGGTGCACGGCTGGCGGCGCAACGGCTGGAAGACGGCGGACCGCAAGCCGGTCAAGAATGCCGAGCTCTGGGAGCAGCTGGTCGAGGCGGCCGCGCCGCACCGGATCGAATGGCGCTGGGTGAAGGGCCATAGCGGCCATGCCGAGAACGACCGCGCCGACAAGCTGGCCTGCGATGCCGCCAATCAGTTCGTGAAGCGGCCGGGGCGGTAGGGCTCCGGGTCGATGCCGGCGACGGCGGCGTCCGGCGCCTTGCCCAGCAACAAGGCGGCGGCGAGCTTCGCCGCGGCGGGGGCGGTCTGGATGCCGAAGCCGCCCTGCCCGGCGAACCAGAAGAAATCCGCGCGGCCGGGCGCGAAACCGTAGACGGGCAGCCGATCGGGGGCGAAGCTCCTCAAGCCGGCCCAGCGCCGTTCGACCCGCTCCACCCGCCAATCGACCACCTCTTCGAGCCGGGCGATGGCGAGCGCGACGTCATATTCGTCCGGCGCGCAATCGCACGGATCGGAGGGCGTCTCGTCATGCGGGCTGAGCCAGAGCCGGCCGCCGGCCTCGGGCTTGAAGTAGAAACGGCCGAGCGCGTCGATGACCAGAGGCAGTTCGGCCGGCGCCGGCGGCGCCACCCTCAACTGGGCCAAAGTCCGCCGATAGGGCTGGATGCCGAGCGGTGCGACCCCGGCCATCGCGGCGACCGGATCGGCCCAGGCGCCCGCGGCATTGACGAGGATGCCGGCTTCGAAGGCGCCGGAATCGGTGGTCAGCGACCAGCCATCTTTTCCCTTTTCGACTGCCGCCAGGCGGGCGCCGGTCACGAGGCGCGCACCCTGGCGGCGGGCGGCGGCGAGACAGGATGCGTGCAACGCCGCGACGTCGATGTCCGTGCAGCTCGGCTCCAGCAGGCCGGCGTCCCAGCCGTAGCGGAGGCCGGGGATGCGCGCCTCGAGCTCGGGCCTCGCCAGCCGCTCCAGCGCCAGCGTGCCGCCGAATTCGGCCTGCATCCGGGCCAGCGCCGCCTCGCCCGCCGAATCGGCGGCGATATGGAGGCCGGCGCGCGGCTTCAGATATCCGCCCGCGCGCAGGAACGGGCCCGAAGCCGTGGTCAGCGGCTGGACGAGCGGGCCGCCATAGGTTTCCGACCAGAAAGCGGCGGAGCGTCCGGTCGCGTGATAGCCGGGCTGGTCCTCGGCCTCGAGCAGGAGGGTCGAGGCATCGCCCGCGATCTCGGCGGCAAGGCTGGCGCCGGCCATCCCCGCGCCGACGATCGCGATATCCACCTTGCCGCTCATCGCGCCTGCGCGTCGAGGAAGGCGTCGATTCGTGCGAAGGCCTCGAGGCGCACCGGATCCGCCTCGCGCAGGATCTCATGGGCGGCGTCCGCGAACATGGAGAGCTCCGCGTTCGGGACGAGCGAAGCAGCTTCGCGGATCGCGGCCGGGCTGACGAGCCGGTCGCCGTCGGTGCCGAGAAAGAGCATCGGCAAGGCGACGCCGCGCAGGCGCGCCGGAGTCAGCCGCTCCGAGGAGGCGTAAGCCGCGCGCAGCCAGCCCCAGCTCGGCGCGCCGAGATTGTAGCCGGGCTCCTTTCCCCACCACCAGAGCTCGTCCTCGTAGCGCTCGCGACAGCCGGTGAGGATCGACTGGCGGAACGAGCCGGCCGGAATCGGCACCGCCGATTGCTGCCACGCCGGATGGCGGGACAGGCCGATGGCGTTCATCGCCGTCGCCGTCCAGCCGGCCGCCCAGGCCGGCAGGGCGCCGCTGTTGATCCGGATCATCGGCGCCACCAGCACCGCCGCATCGAGCCCGGGCGTCCGCTCCGCGAGCGTGCGCAGGAGCAGATGCCCGCCCATCGAATGGCCGATGGCGACGTGGGGACCGGGGGTCCTGGCCCGCCAGTCGTCGATCAGCGCCGCCATGTCGTCGACGAGCGGGTCGAAGCTGTCGAGATGGCCGCCGACGATCTTGCCGCGCGAGCCGCCCTGGCCGCGCCAGTCGAAGGCGGTGACGTCCCAGCCGCGCCCGTGCCAATGCGCGTCGGCCTCAAGATATTTTTCGATGAAGTCGCCGCGGCCGCCGGCGAAGAGCAGGCTGCCGCGGACCGCCCCGCCTGGCTCCTGCGGCCAGTGCAGCAGCCGGTAGGGCCAGCCGTCGGGCGCGGACCAGGTCGAGAAAGAAGCGGCGGCGGGAATCGCGCGGCGGTCGAAGGGCAGGGAAGGCATCGGCGTCGGTTACGGTTTTGAAAGTAACTAAGTCTAGTGGCGGTAAGCATGAATGGGGGGTTCGCCACGATCCTTGTCGCCTTGCTCGCCTGCGGCCTCGCCGCGGGCGCGGCCTTCGACTGGCGCAGCCGGACCATCCCCAACTCGCTGAACGCGGCGATCGCGCTGGGCGCGATCCCCTTCTGGTGGGCGAGCGGCCTGACCTTCTGGCCGGATATCGCCCTCCATTTCGGCGTGGCGCTCGGCGTCCTGGCAGTCTTCGCTCTGGCCTTCCATCTCGGCATGATGGGCGGCGGCGACGTCAAGATGGTCGCGGCCGTGGCTTTGTGGCTGCCGCCGCTGGCGGTGATGAAGCTGCTGGTGATCATGTCGCTCGCCGGCGGCCTGCTGACTCTGGCGATGCTGGTCCCGCACCGGCTGCGCAAGACGGCGGGCCAACCCGAGATTCCCTACGGAATTGCCATCGCTTTCGCCGGTATCTGGCTGATTAGCGAACGGTTTCTTAACCAATTTGTCTGATGTGTAAGCCTGCTTTTCGGAAAGCGGCCTAGGAGGCGACTGGCGTCATGGATGTGAAAAAGCTCATGCTGCTGATTGGCGCGCTCGTCTTCGCGACGGTGACCGCGCTGATGGCGAAGAACATGTTCAGCGGAGCCAGCGCGCGCACCGCTTCGGCGACGCCGGTGGTGCAGCAGGCGAGCGGTCCGGAAGTGCTGGTCGCGACCCGCGCCCTTCCCGTCGGCACGATCATCGACGCCGAGGCGCTGCATTATCAGCGCTGGCCCGAGGCGCTGACCCAGCCGGCCTATTTCATCAAGGGCCAGACTCCCGTCGGTCCGTCCGACCTGATCGGCACGGTCGTGCGCAACGAGATGAGCTCGGGCCAGCCGATCACCCAGGGCTCGCTGATCAAGCCGGGCGAACGGGGCTTCCTTGCCGCCGCGCTCGGGCCTGGGATGCGCGCCATCACCGTCCCGGTCTCCGCCACCAGCGGTGTCGCCGGCTTCATCTTCCCGGGCGACCGGGTGGACATCGTCCTCAACCAGGAAGTCGGCGGCGGCGAGGGTCCTCCCCTCAAGGCGTCCGAGACGATCATCCGCAACATCCGCGTGCTCGCCACCGACCAGCGCATGAGCGCCCAGGGCCCGGACGGCAAGGCGGAGGTCAGGAACTTCTCCACCGTCACGCTCGAGGCGACGCCGAAAATCGCCGAGAAGATCGCGGTGGCGCAGACCATCGGCCAGATGTCGCTGTCGCTGCGCTCGATCGCCGACAACAATGCCGATCTGCAGCGGGCGATCGCGACGGGCGAAGTGAAGGTGCCCGCGGGCGCCGCGGGCGCCGACCCCAAAGGCGAGCGCCAGATGCTGATCGCGGTCGCCAACCAGCCGATCGACGCCAACCCGACCTACACGGTCGGCGCCGAGGTCTCGCGTTTCCAGCGCTCCACGGTTCCGTCCAAAACTCCGGCCCCCGCGGCCGGCGCTGCCTCCGGCCCCTCCGGCGGCGCGCCGAACTCAATCCCCCAGGGCCGGGGCGTCCGCGTCGCACGCGGCAACACAATCACCTTCGTTCCGGTGGGAGCCAAGTAAGATGACCACGTCTATCCTCAACCGCTTTACGCACGGCACCGCGATGGCGGCGATCCTCGCCGCGAGCTTCGCGGCGGCCTCGGCCCCGGCCATGGCCGCTCCGCGCGGCGGCGCTCCCATCCGCGCCTCGACCGACCTCACCTTGTCGGTGGGAACCGGCGAGATGGTGCGGCTCGCGGCGCCGATCAGCGACCTGTTCGTCGCCGACGAGAAGGTCGCGGACGTCCAGGTCCGCTCCCCGAACCAGATCTACGTGTTCGGCAAGGGCCCGGGCGTCACCACCGTCTTCGCGACCGACCGCACCGGCCGGACCGTCTATTCCGCCAACGTCCATGTCGGCTCGAACATGGCCGACGTCGGCGGCGTGCTCCGCGCCGCAATGCCGGAAAACCAGATTCAGGTGCAGACCTTCAACGGCATGGTGGTGCTCTCGGGCACCGTCGCCAGCCCCGCCGACGTCGAGCAGGCGGCGAGCATCGTCCAGGGCGTGGTCGGACCCGACGTCAAGGTGATCAGCCGCCTCAGGACGGCGACACCGCTCCAGGTCATGCTGCAGGTCAAGATCGCCGAGGTCAACCGCTCGCTGGTCAGGCAGATCGGCGTCAATCTGGCATCGGCCGACAAGACCGGCGGCTTCCAGTTCGGCATCGGCCAGGGCCGCGGCTTCTCCCCGCAATACACGCCGGGCGGGGCGCTGTTCACTGGAACCTCGTCGTCCGCCGGCACGACCACGGCGACCCCGAGCAACATCGGCTCGACTCTGTTCGGCGCGGGCAAGCTGCT
>JAQGLF010000266.1 GCA_028293025.1 Alphaproteobacteria bacterium | reverse complement strand
GCAGCCGGACTCGGCGGTGAAACGCACGTCGCGAAGCCCGCCTGCTCCGGAGACGCGAAGACTCACCGCGCCCTTCCCCAGCTCCTCGGCCAATATGTGCTGGGCGCGCTCCACCGGGGCGCGGGTCGGGTCCGCATTGGAAGCGGCTTTCGCGCCGCTCAGGGCGCGTCCGTTCACCGAGACCAGCTGATCGTCCGCCGTGAGGCCGGATCGTTGCGCCGGGCTGCCCGCCACCACCGCCATCACGCCGACATAGGAACCGAGGCCGAAGCTGCGCGCGGCTTCCTGCCGATCGGCCGCTCCATATTGCTCGATGCCGTGCAGGACGAAGCCGAGCTGCGGCGCAAGCGCGCCACGGCAAAGCCGCCTGTTGGCGAGCGACAATCTGTAGGCGACGCCGGCCACCCTCAGATCCTGCGCGCGGAGTTTTTCCCATCGTCCGAGCGGCGGGCCGGCGGCGGCCGATACGGGAATTTCCCATGCGGCCCCAAGCAGGGCCAGCAGCGCGGCAAGGCAGCGAAAACGGCCGAGCGACGAAGAGCCGGAGCGGCGAAGAGGCAGTGAAACCGATCCAGGCATCCCCGGCCGCTAGGGCCCCGAGGCAGGTCGAGGAACCGCGAAACGCGGCGCCGAATGAGACGTGCCGGGACGGCACATCCATGGCGCGCGCTTTAACGCGCCTGAAGCGGGCCGCTCGCTCGAGCTCGGACCGGTGAGACGAGAATCTTCTCGGGCCCTTCAGATCGAGGACCTAATTCCCCAAGCAAGCCGGGGGGCGTCAGGACTGGTTGACGCCGGCTTGGGGCGACGCCCGCACGACGTGGGCGGACATCGGGGCGTCGATCGGGCCGGCGCCCAGCACCCGGGCGAGCGCGGCGGCGGCGGCTTCGGTCGCTTCGTCGAGCCGGCCGGGGCCCCGTTGCTCGATCTCCATCCCGAGCGGCGTGCCCTGGCACAGGCCGAGCGCGGCCTCGCACGCCGAGCCGATGCGGCTGCGCTTCGCCACCGTCTCGATGTCCGGCGCGGCAAAGCCGGCCTCGCGCAGCTCCGCGGCGATCCGCGCCTTGTCGTGATAGCCGAAGGGCACGCGTTCGAAGAAATCGGGCGGTCTCTCCGGGAAGAGCGCGGCGACGGCGGCGGCGGCGATCCGGGTGACCGGATTGTCCTCGATCCTGTTCCATGTGCTGAACAGCAGGACACCGCCCGGCCGCAGGACGCGGCGCGCCTCGCGAAAGGCCGCGACGCGATCGGGAAAGAACATCAGCCCGAACTGGCAGACCAGCAGGTCGAAGGTCCCGCCCGCAAAGGGCAGCGCCAGCGCGTCCGCCTGCCGGAACCGGACGCGGGGCGATGCGATGCGGGCGGCGGCGACGTCCAGCATCGGCTGGTTGAGGTCGGTCGCGATCAGCTCGGCATCGGGCAGGAGCGCGGCCAAAGCGGCCGTGACGACGCCGGTGCCCGCCGCTGTCTCGAGGATGGATCGCGCGCCGGTCGCCGCCGCCCGCGCCGCCATGTCCTCGGCATAGGGCTCGAACAGCATCGGGCGCAGATGAAGGTCGTAAAGACCGGGGACCGAGCCGGCGAAATCGACGTCCGCCGCACTCATGCCGGCCTGCTTCGCAAGGCTTGACGGCCGTCCATCCGCGCCTTGAGAACTCCCGTCTGCCGGGAGTCAAGGCGCCGGCCTTCGCGAACCCCCTCGTCAGGCGCCCTCAGCCGATTCCGAGCCGCGCCTTCAGCGCGGCCCGCGACGCCGCGAGCAGCGCGTCCGAACGGTCCTGGTCGCCGGTCGCCCGGGCCAGCAATATCGCGCCGACCAGCTCGGCGATCGCGGAATCGGCGAGGCTGTCGGCATCCTCGCAGCCCATCGCCCGCAGCAGGCCGGCGACGGATGCCCGCAAGCGCTCCGCCCCCTCGGCGAAGCCGGCTCGGGCCTCGGCCGGCATCCGCGCCAGGTCTCCCGACAAAGCGGGCAGCGGACAGCCGCGGTCGCGGGCGTCGCGGTGGCGCGGCGACAGGTAGAAATCGACATAAGCCGCGAGACCCTCGGCCGGGGACAGGCCGGCTGTCTCCGCCTCGAAGCGGCCGTAGGAGCCGCCGAACATCCGCCCGATCGCCTCGGCGACCAACGCCTCTTTCGAGGGGAAATGGGCATAGAAGCCGCCATGGGTGAGGCCGGCTTTCTTCATCAGCCCGGCCACGCCGACCCGGTCGGGGCCCTCGGCGCGGATCGCGGCGGCGGCCTCGTCGAGGATGCGCTGCCGGGTCCGCTGCTTGTGGTCCTTGTCGTAACGCATGGCCTTTCCTTCTCAATGCGCGCCGAGGGCGGGTGCCGGCGTGCCTGCTTTGGCCGCCCGCGTGAACGGCACCATCACCAACGCGGCGACGAACATCCAGCTCATCAGCCGGAAGACGTCGTCGAAGGCAAGAATGAGCGCCTGGCGCTCGACCAGCCGGCCCATCAGCGCCTGCGCCACCAGCGCCGCATGCGCCGGATCGGGCGTGACCGCGGCGGCGCGCGCGGCGAGCGCGCGCACGACTTCCTGCGCAATCGCCGGACTATGCCCCAGCGCCTCGCCGAAACGCTCGGCATGGGTGCGGGCAAGGTCGCCGAGCCAGGTGTTGACGGTGGCGATGCCGATCGCCCCGCCGAGGTTGCGCATCAGGTTGAACAGGCCGGAGGCGTAGCGCAGCTCCTTGCCGGCGAAGCCGTCCAGCGCCATGCCGACGCTGGGCACGATGCACAGCATGATCGCCAGCCCGCGCACCGCCTGCGGCCAGAACAATTCGGCAAAGCCCCATTGGGCGTCGAGGTGCGACGTCAGCCACAATGAGAAAGCGAAGAGCGAGAGGCCGGCGGCGATCGTGATCCGCCGGTCGACCGTCTCCGACAGCCGCGCCGCGAGGATGGTACTGAAGATCTGGGCGATGCCGACGACGAACACCGTCTCGCCGATCTGGAGGCTGTCATAGCCGCGCACCCGGCCGAGAAAGACCGGCACCAGATAGACGGAGGCGAAGACGCCGAAGCCGATGACGATGTTGAACAGGCAGGCGAAGGCGAAGCGCGGGCGCCGGAACGGGCTCAAATTCACGATCGGCGACGGCGACAGGAAGGAGCGCTCGAGGAACAGGAAAAAGGCGACGAGGGACAGCCAGGCGGCGAGCGCGATATGGCTGTCCGCGAACCAGCCCTGCTTCGGCCCCTCCTCCAGCACATATTCGGCGCCGGCGAGGAACGTCGCTATCGACGCGAGATGGACCCAGTCGATGCGGCGGAACATGGCCGTGTCCGCCTTGTCGATGCGCAGCAGCCAGACCACCGCGGCGGTGACGGCGATTCCCGGCGCGACGTTGATGAAGAAGATCCAGCGCCAGCCGAACGCCTCGGTGATCACGCCGCCGACGGTGGGGCCCAAAGTCGGTGCGAGCACCGAGACCATGCCGAGGATCGCCGGGATCATCGCCCGCTGCTTGCCCTCGAAGAGGGTGAAGCCGGTGGCGAAGACGGTCGGGACCATGGCGCCGCCGGTGAAGCCCTGCAGGGCCCGGAACAGGATCATCGATTCGATGTTCCAGGCGAAGCCGCAGGCGATGCTCGACAGGGTGAACAGGGCCGCCGAGGCGGCGAACAACCAGCGCGTCGACATCGCCAGGGCGAGAAAGGCCGAGAGCGGGATCATCACCAGCTCGGCCATCAGATAAGCGGTCTGGATCCAGCTGACCTCGTCGGGCGCGGCGGACAGGCCGGCGCGGATGTCGTTGAGGGACGCGGCGACGATCTGGATGTCGAGCAGGGCCATGAACTGGCCGAAGGCCACCACCCCGAAGATCAGGAACTTGCGGGAGGATTGCATCGCCGCCGGCCGCTGGATCGGCCCGGTTGCCGGCATCGCCGCGGCGTTCATTCCAAGCTCCTTGCCAGCCAGTTCCTTTTATATTATGTACATCATATAAACTGTGCCGGCAAGGGGAAAGACGTGAACGCGATCACGAGCGGCATCGAAATCCCGGCCGCGGCACCCGTCGAGGCGCCGGCGGCGGCGCCCCGCCCCGGCCGCCGGATGCTGCTTTCCGCGCTCGTCGCGGTCGCACTCGCCGCGGCCGGCGGCGCCTGGCTGCTCTCCCCCGGCACGGCCGAAACCACCGACGATGCCTATGTGGCCGCCGATGCGAGCGACGTGGCGCCGCGCGTCCGCGGCGTCGTCGCCCAAGTCCTGGTGCGCGACAACCAGGCGGTGCATGCCGGCGATCCGCTGGTCCGTATCGACCCCGAGGAGTTCGACGCCCGCGGCGAATCGGCGGCCGCCGACCTCGCCGAGGCCCAAGCGGACGTCGGCGCGGCGCAGGCGGCGCTGGCCAGCCTCGCCGCCGAGCAGGGCCTC
>JAQGLF010000240.1 GCA_028293025.1 Alphaproteobacteria bacterium | reverse complement strand
CAGCGTTTCGCCGAGCTTGGCGGGCGAAGGCGACACCCGGATGCCCGCCGATTCCATCGCCGCGATCTTGTCCTCGGCCCCGCCCTTGCCGCCCGAGACGATGGCCCCCGCGTGGCCCATGGTCCGGCCCGGAGGCGCGGTGCGGCCGGCGATGAACCCGGCCATCGGCTTCTTGATCTTCGACTTCTTGATGAACTCGGCTGCCTCTTCCTCGGCCGCGCCGCCGATCTCGCCGATCATGATGATCGACCTGGTCTCCGGATCGGCGAGGAACAGCTCGAGCACGTCGATGAAGTTCGTGCCGTTCACCGGATCGCCGCCGATGCCGATTGCGGTCGTCTGGCCCAGCCCCTCGTTGCTGGTCTGGAACACCGCTTCATAAGTAAGCGTGCCCGAACGGCTGACGACGCCGACCGAACCCTTCTTGAAGATGCCGCCGGGCATGATGCCGATCTTGCACTCGCCCGGCGTCAGCACGCCCGGGCAATTCGGCCCGATCAGCCGCGATTTGGAGCCGTCGAGGGCGCGCTTCACCCGCACCATGTCGAGCACCGGAATCCCTTCCGTGATGCAGACGATGAGCGGCACTTCGGCGTCGATCGCCTCGAGGATGGCATCGGCCGCCCCCGCGGGCGGGACATAGACGACCGAGGCGTCGGCGCCGGTCTTGTCCCGCGCCTCCTGCACCGTGTCGAACACCGGCAGGCCGAGATGGGTGGAGCCGCCCTTGCCCGGCGAGGTGCCGCCGACCAGCTTCGTGCCGTAGGCGATTGCTTGCTCGGAATGGAAGGTCCCCTGTTTCCCGGTGAAGCCCTGGGTGATGACCTTGGTGTCCTTGTTGACGAGGATCGACATCAGCGGACCTTGGCTGGGATGACTTGGGCGACGACGTGGAGGAGCTGGGCCGGCTTGTTGAGATCGACCGCCGAAAAGGAGACGCGTACGTCTCCAGTCAGCGTCCAATAGCCGTCCGCATAACTCCCCTTGGCCACGAGCTTGGCCGGCTGAGCGCCGAGGTCGGCCGACATCCGCATCACGAAGGCATCGACGGAGGATAGGCCGGACAGCTTCGCATCGAAATTGCACTGCTTGCCGAGCGCTTTGAAGGGGCCGTAGCCGCTCGTCACCAGCGCCCCGCGGTCGCGGATCAGGATCGGTCGCTTCCGCAAACCCGCCTCGTCGCCCGTCCAGATGCTGACGCGCGCGGCCGGGGATTGAAGCACGCCTTGCTCGAAAGCCGGCGTCTTGCCGTCCGATGCAAGCACAATTTGCCCTGGAACAAGGTCCAGGACGGACGCGGTTCCACCGAGTGCGGCAGGGTCGAATGCAGTGTCCAAGCAAAGCTTCTTGAAGGCGTCGGCAAGATCGGCCGCCGCATAGCTGCCCGGCGCGAAAGACTGGCGTGCATCGACCTGCCCGCCGATGTTGATGCCGCGTCCATATTCGTCGCTGAGGATGATGATCGGGCCGGCGGGAGGCGCCGCGGATCCGGCCGAAGCTGCCGCCGAGGCAACGAGAACTAGAATCTGCTTCAATCGGCTCATTGCCTTTCCCCTCACGCGAGCGAGCCATCGATGTTCCGGCAGGCCACGAGCAGCTCCTTCACCGCCTCCACCGACACCTCGAAATTCGCTTTCGCAGTCTCGTCGAGCTGGATCTCGACGATCCGCTCGACGCCGCCGGCGCCGATCACCACCGGCACGCCGACATAGAGGTCGTCGACGCCATACTGGCCGGTGAGGTGGGCGGCGGCCGGAAGGACCCGTTTCTTGTCCTTGAGAAAGGCCTCGGCCATCATGATCGCGCTGGTCGCCGGCGCATAATAAGCCGAGCCGGTCTTGAGCAAAGCGACGATCTCGCCGCCGCCGCCGCGGGTGCGCTGGACGATGGCGTCGATCCGCTCCTGCGTCGACCAGCCCATCTTGATGAGGTCGGGGATCGGGATGCCGCCGACAGTCGAATAAGCCGGGACCGGCACCATCGTGTCGCCATGGCCGCCGAGCACGAAGGCGCTGACATCCTCGACCGACACGCCGAACTCCTCGGCGAGAAAATGGCGGAAGCGGGCGGAATCGAGCACGCCGGCCATGCCGACCACGCGGTGGTGGGGGAGGCCGCAAAATTCGCGCAGCGCCCAGACCATCGCGTCGAGCGGGTTGGTGATGCAGATGACGAAGCTGTCCGGCGCGTGGGCCTTGATGCCCTCGCCGACCGCCTTCATCACCTTCAGATTGATGCCGAGCAGATCGTCGCGGCTCATCCCCGGCTTGCGGGCGATGCCGGCGGTGACGATGCAGACGTCGGCGCCGGCGATCTCGGCATAATCCTGGGTGCCGGTGAGCGTCACGTCATAGCCTTCGACCGGGCCTGCCTGGGCGAGGTCGAGCGCTTTCCCCTGCGGGATGCCCTCGGCGACGTCGACGAGGATGATGTCCCCCATCTCCTTGATCGCCGCGAGGTGGGCGAGGGTGCCGCCGATCATGCCGGCGCCGATCAGCGCGATCTTCTTGCGAGCCATGGGGCCTGTTTCCGAGCCTTTCTGCTTTGGTGCGGGGCGGGCTGCGGGAACAGCCGCGAGACGGGGGCCGCTTAGCCCCCCGGCCCCAGCGGAGCAACCGCCCGGGCCGGTTTTTTGCATCCCATGACGGTTCCCGTGTGAGCGGAGTCGCCCGCGCAGGTCTTTCAGCGGGCGCGGTGCCTCATTCCGGCGCCGGCGCCGCCCCAGCGATAGGGTATCTCCTCGCTGTCCCACGCCAGCCGGTAATGGTCCGGATCCTCATAATCATAGGCATTGCTCGGGAAGTTGAGCATCAGGGCGTCGGCCGAGCCCAGATTCTGGAGGCCGTGCCACACGCCGGGCGGGACCATTAGGAAGGTCGGGCGGGCGTCGCCGACGTGGAGCTCCATGAGCCTGGCGAAAGTGGGGCTGTCCTCCCGCCCATCGTAGAGGACGATCTTGACATGACCCTGGTTGACGAAGAGCCGGTCTATCGATTTCGCATGACAGCTCCAGGCGCCGATCGCGCCGGGGAACAGGCGCGACTGGTAGACCTGCACCAGCGGCAGCCCGGTCGGGTCCCATTCCGAGCGGTAATTCTCGGTAATGACGCCGTGGTCGCGCAGCACATGGAGCACCTCGCGGGCGACGACGCCGTCGATCCCCGGGCCGAGCTTCTGCCACTCGCTCGTCACCTGCTGCGGGTCCTTTTGCGCGCCAGGAAGCATTGCCATATCCCTTTCTAGAGCCCCTTGAACCGGCGCACTTCGTCGATGCTCGAACGCGGCCGCAGGCCCGGCCAGCGGGCGACGCCGGCGCGCCGCTTCCTCAATCGGGCGACGGTCTGCCGCAACAGCATCCGAAGCAGCGACCGATAGGGAATGCCGTTCGGCACGGCCGGCCCGACGATGAAATTCGCCATTTGCGCGAACTCGAAATCGGGTTCCGCTTCGATCCGTGCCGACCACAAAGCCTGTTCGTGGCTCGGCCGGGTCAGGTAGACGTCCCGCCGGTGCCCCGCCGCGAACTTGATGCCGGTGAGCCGCGGCACGAACGTGAATCGATAGCCGGCCGCGTGGGCGCGCTGCCACAGCTCGACGTCGGGCGTCAGCTTCGTCTCGCGATAATGGCGCCAGCCGCCGATCTCGTCGGTCATCCGCTTCCGGTGCACGATGCAGAGCGGAGCAAAGGCGCCGGTCGCCGCATCCGGGATCGTCGGCCAGACGAACGCGCCGCCCGGAGCCACGTTGGCGGTCAGTGCGTAGGAAAAGTCGGCCCCGGTGCCGTCGAGCGCGGCGATCGAGGCGGCGAGGTGATGCGGCAGCCACAAATCGTCATGGCCGAGATAAGCGATGAACTCGCCCCCCGCTTGCGCCAGCCCCTCGTTATTGGGGCCGCTCTGGTGGCGGCTATTCTCCGGCAGGTTGATCCACCGGATTCGCGGATCGCCGATCGCCGACACGATTTCGGCGCTGTCGTCGGTGCAGCCGTCCCCGACGACGAGCAATTCGAAATCGGCAAAGGTCTGCCGCAGCACGCTTCCGATCGAATAGGGAAGCACGCCGCTCCAATTGTAAGTGGCGATGATGACGGTGACGCGCGGCACGCTCAACACTGCCACGCCCTCTGCCGGGCGACAAGGCGAGCCGAAACCGGCCGCGGCGAAATCGTGGTTGATCTGCGGGGCGGCGCTCCTATTCATCGAAGGGTGCACGGGCGGAGCGACACGAGGGGGGACCGGTCCGTTGCATCGAGCGGCGGGTCGACGATCGTCTACACGCTGGGCAGCCTCCACATCGGCGGGACGGAGCTGCGCTCGCTGGAGCTGATCGCGGCGCTCAAGCGCCGCCATTCGGGCCTGTCTTTGATCCTGTACATTAGCTGCCGCGACGGCGGGCCGCTCGAGCCGGCCTTTCGCGACCTCGGCATCCCCATCGTCCAGGGCCGGCGCGGCCTTGTCGGCATGGTCGACCTCTGGCGGCTGTGCCGTCGGTCCAGGGCGGCGATCCTGCACACCAATGCGGATACCGTCAGCGGCTTTTATTGCTTCGCCGCGGCTCTGGGCGGCGTCAAGGTCCGGATCGCCCATTACCGCAACTCGGCGCCTCCGAGCGCCAGCCTTTACCAGCGGCTGATCCTCCACTCCGGCCGGCTCCTCCTCAAGCTGTCCGCCACCCGCGTCGTCGGAGTCTGCGAGGGGGCCAGGGCGCTGGCGGGCGTGAGGCCGGAAAAATGGCTTACCTTCTACAACGGCATTCCCGACGCCGCCGCCGCCCCGCCGCCGCCGAGTCCCGGCCCTCCCGCCCTGCTCTTCCTCGGCAGGATCCACCCCGAGAAAGGCTATGCGAAGACGGTGGATATCTTCGAGGCGCTCTTGGCGAGGCCCGGCACCGAGGCGGCGCTGCATTTCGTCGGAGCCGGCTCGGCGGCCGAGACGGCAAAGCTTCGCCGGCGGATCGGCGCTTCGCCCTTCGCTTCGGCGATCACGGTCCATGGCTCCAGCCGGGAGCCGCATGAGCATCTCCGCCGCGCCCGGGTCCTTCTGCTTCCATCGGCGCGGGAGGGCCTGCCCGGCGCCGTGCTCGAGGCGCTTTCCCAGGGCGTGTCGGTGGTCGCCTCCGACCTGCCGGGGGTTCGGGAGATCGAGAGCGTCTCCATTGGCGTCCATTGCATCGCCCGCGACGCACCGGCCGCCGATTGGGCGGACGCGGTGGAGGAAGCGCTGGCCCAGGCGCGTCCGGACGATATCCGCAGCCGCTTCAGGGAAGGGCCGTTCGGCTTTGCCGATTATGTGCGCGGGTTCGAGCGGCTATGGGCCCTGCCGGCCGACGAGGAAGCCGGTGGGCAATAATCCACTCGTCGGCGTGATCTGCGAGGAGAGGTTCCAGGAGGCGGGCGGCAGGCTCTACAGCCCGAACGGCTTCGGCGATGCCTTCTGGGAGCGCTATGCCCGCACCTTCGGCGAGATCGCCCTGATCGCGCGGATCGAGCGCCGCGGCCCAACCGACGCCGCGGCGGTGCCGGTGACGCACCCGCAGCTCCGGCTGCGGGAGATCCCCGCTTTCCAGGGGCCGCGGGGGCTGGCGCCGAAATTTCCCCAAATCCTGTGGGCGCTCCGCAAGAGGATGCGCGGGCTCGACGGCTTGATCGTCCGCTGCCCGGGCACGCTCAGCTTGCTGGCGCTGCCTTTCCTGCTCGCGGCCCGCAAGCCCATCGCCGTCGAGATGGTCGGCGATCCCCGCGCGATGTTCGAGAGCGGCGTCGGCGGAATCGCGTCGGGCATTCTGGGCCCGATATCGGTCGCGGCGAACCACCGGCTGCTGGAGGCGGCGTCGGCCGTCACCTACGTCACCGACGATTATTTGCAGAGCCGCTACCCACCCCCGTCCCGCGCGATCGTCTCGGCCTTCTCGGACGTCGTGCTCTCTCGGGAGAGCTTCCGCGCGCGGCCCAGAGGCGCCGGCGACTTCGGTGCCGAGCCGGCCCGCTTGCTCTTCGCCGGCACGATCGAGCAGAATTACAAAGGCATCGACACGCTGCTCGCCGCGCTCGCCTTGCTCAGACGCCAGGGCCGCGAGGTCATCCTCCGTATCGCCGGAACCGGCCGCCTGACGGGCTCGGTCGCCGCCGCCATCGCCCGCTTCGAGCTGGGCGGATCGGTGGTGCTGCTCGGCCGGCTCGGCCATGCGGAGCTGATCCGCGAGATGGAGGCTTGCGATCTCTTCGTGCTGCCGTCGCGCACCGAAGGGCTGCCGCGGGCGATCATCGAGGCGATGGCGCGGGGCACGCCGGTCGTCGCTTCCGCGGTGGGCGGGATCCCGGAGCTTGTCCGCGCGCCATATCTGGTCGGCGACGGCAGGCCGGAATCCTTCGCCCGCGCGATCGCATCGTGCCTCGACGAGCCCCGATTGCTTGCGGAGATGTCGGCCGAGAATCTGGCCTTCGCCCGCAAGTTCGCGGGCGCCGGGATCGAGCGCAAGCGGCGCGACTTCTACGAAGGCTTCCGCGCGCTCCTCTGACCCGCGCGGGGTGTTTATTTGCCCGCGAGCATCGTCACCATGTCCACCCAATGGTCGACATCGTCGTAGAGCGACCGAACCGGCAGGCGCTCGTCGCGGCCGTGGGCGCGTTCGTCGTCGGGGACGATGCCCCAGCTGCCGTCGGTGCCGTAGACGGGGATGCCCGCGACGCGGAACGGGCGGGCATCGCTGGCGCCGGTGCTCATCTCGGGCAGGATCGGCGAGTCCGGATGGCGCCTGTGGATGGCGGCGGTGTAGGCGGCGACCACGTCGGGCCGTAGCGGCGAGGTCAGAGACATCGCCTGGTTGTCGGTGCGCTCGACGATCACGCCCGGATCGGCCGCGACCCGCTCCAGCTCGTCGCGGATCGCCGCCGGCTCGGTGCCCGGCATGATCCGGCAGTTGATCGTCGCCCGCGCCAGCTGCGGCAGCGCATTGTCGGCATGGCCGCCGAGCAGGCGGGTGGCGACGCAGCGGGTGCGGGTGAGGCCGATCGCGGTCGGATCGGCCTCGATCAGATCGGCGGCCGCGCCGTCATTGGCATTGGCGAGCCAGCGGCGCATGGCGTCGCCGAGCGGGCCCTTCTCACCCTGCTGGCGGACGCTGAAATAGGCGCGGGTGGTCTCGTTCAGCATCGGCGTGAAGCGATAGGCTTCGAGCCGCTCCAGCGCGTGGGCGAGCTGGTAGATCGCATTGTCCGGCCTCGGCTTGGAGCTGTGGCCGCCCTTGTTGCGGACGGTGAAGGTGTACATCGAAAAGGTCTTCTCGGCCGTCTGCAGGGTGAAGCCGAGCGGGCGGCCGTCGGGCGTGAAGCCGCCGCCGCCGCCGTCCGAATTGAGCGCGAAATCGGCATCGGTCCATTTGCGCCATTCGGTCGCGCCGAGATCGGCGCCCTTGCCGCTGGTCTCCTCGTCGCCGGTGAAGAGGACGACGATGTCGCGGGTCGGCTTGAAGCCGGAGGCGCGCAGCTTGAGCAAGGCGGTGGTGACCGCCGTCACCCCTTCCTTGATGTCGCTGGTGCCGCGTCCGTAATAATAGCCGTCCTTCTCGATCAGCTTGAACGGATCGACCGACCAATCCTCGGGCTTCGCCTCGACGACGTCCATATGGGCCATCAGCAGGATCGGCTTCTTCCCCGACGGCTTCGCCGCCGGCCAGCGCACAATCAGGGCCGCGGTCCGGTTGCCGGGGTTGCCCTCATAAGGGACGACGTGGATGTCGGCATCGGACCAGCCGCCGGCGCGATACTGGTCGGCGAGCCATTGGGCGAGGATCGGCACCTGGCCGCGCCCCTCGACGGTCGGGGTCTCGATCGCATGCTGGTAGATTTCGTGCGCTTTGGCCTGCCAGCGGTCGCCGGGGACGGGCAGCGGCCCGGTCAGCGGCACGGGCGAGGCGGCGGCCGCCGCCGTCGAGGCGAGGCCGAGGGCGAGAAGAAGAGCAAGGCGCATGAGCGGAAGACCCCCGATGAAGGAGCGCGGACGCTGGACCCGCGAGGGGCGGCCGGTCAAGCGGCTCAGCGTTGCTGTTCGAGCGCGCGGTAATAGTCGCCGAGGACCGAGAAAGCCTGCTTGCGCGTTCCCGTCTCCGAGATCACGCCCTTGCGATTCCAGCCCTGCTGATAGATCGGCTGCTGCCGTCGCGGCGATCGGAAATCCTTGAGGATCCAGGGCGCGAGGCCGCGGAGGAAGGGGATCTTCGCCGCCATGGCGAGCGTCTGCCGGTAATATTCGGCCTGATATTCCTCGGAGAAACGCGAAGCCTCGGGATCGTGGAAGCCGGCCAGCGCCTCGGCGCCGAATTCCGAGAAGATCATCGGCTTGCGGTGCGCCGAGCGCCACACGAAGCCCGGAAGCGAGGGCAGGGGATCGCTGCCATACCAGCCGTTATAGGTGTTGACCGCCATCACATCGAGATGCGGGATCAGCGGATCGTCGACGATCATCAGCGGGTGCCCGCCTTCCTGCTCGCGGCGGACGAGCAGGGCCGCGCTGACCAGCCGGCTCGGGTCGAGCGCGCGGGCATCGTCGGCGAGCGTCGCGAGAAACAGGTTGCGGGCGTCGCTCACCGGCGTCTCGTTGCCGACGCTCCAGATGATGATCGAGGCGCGGTCGCGGTCGCGCGCGATTTCCTCGGCGAGCATACGCCGGGCCGTGGCCAGCGTCTCCGGATTGGCGAAATCGACCCGCCAATAGACCGGGATCTCGCTCCAGACGAGCACGCCGAGCTCGTCCGCCGCGCGAGTCATCGTCTCCGGATGCGGATAATGGGCGAGGCGGACGAAATTGGCGTGAAGGCCCTGTTTCGCCTCGGCCAGCAGCGCCCGCGCCGCCGCCGGCGTCAGCGCCCGCGTCGGGTTCGCGCCCAGTTCCTCGGCATGGACGCTGACCCCGCGCAGGAAGATCGGCTTGCCGTTGAGGATGATGTCCTCGCCTTTGACCTCGATGGTGCGGAAGCCGACTTTGTCGGCCAGCACGTCCTCGCCCGCCTCGAAGCGGACGTCGTAGAGGATCGGGCTGTCCGGCGACCAACGCCGCAGCCCCCTTGGGGCCGGCGCCTCGCCGGTCCAGCTGCCGTCGGCGTCGGTGCGGCCGGAAAGGGTGAAGCCCAGAGCGGGGATGCTCAGCCGCACCTCGCGTCCCGCCGCGCTGTCACCGTCGAGCCGCATCGTCGCCGCGATCCGCCCGTCCCGCGTCAGCCGCACCCAGGCATCATCGACATAAGTGGCGGGGGTGAGGACGAGGCTCACCGGCCGGGTGATGCCGCCATAATTGTCCCAATCGGTGACCTGGGGCGGCACGTC
>JAQGLF010000237.1 GCA_028293025.1 Alphaproteobacteria bacterium | reverse complement strand
TGAGCCATTCGAGGCCCTGGATCCACAGCTTTTCGATCTCGGCCGGCATGCCGTCCATGCGATATTCACGCGGCACGCCGATGACCAGGCCCTTAACGCCGCGTTCGACGGCAGCTGCAAAATCTGGCACCGCCAAGTCGACGCTGGTGGAATCCTTGACGTCGAAGCCCGACATCGAGGTCATCAT
The DNA here is from genome assembly GCA_028293025.1 of Alphaproteobacteria bacterium. Classification (GTDB taxonomy): domain Bacteria; phylum Pseudomonadota; class Alphaproteobacteria; order Sphingomonadales; family Sphingomonadaceae; genus Allosphingosinicella. Next base: position 11,097 of record JAQGLF010000237.1, on the reverse strand, counting down.
CAGTGCAGCGTCTTCCACCGTGCGGGCGATCGGGCCAGCCTGGTCGAGCGACGAGGCGAACGCCACGGTGCCCCAGCGCGAGGCGCGGCCATAGGTCGGCTTGATGCCGACCGTGCCGGTAAACGCCGCCGGCTGGCGAATCGAGCCGCCGGTATCGGTGCCGGTGGCGCCGGGGACGAGACGGGCGGCGACCGCCGACGCCGAGCCGCCCGAGCTGCCGCCGGGCGTCAGCGGCGCGTTGCCGCCGTCGCTGCGCCGCCAGGGGGAGAGGACGGGGCCCCAGGCGCTGGTCTCGTTCGACGAGCCCATGGCGAATTCGTCCATGTTCAATTTGCCGAGCATGCCGGCCCCGGCCGCGAGCAAATTGCCGGAGACGGTGGATTCGTAAGGCGGCTTGAAACCTTCGAGGATGCGGCTGCCGGCGGTGGTCTGGACGCCTTTGGTCGCGAACAGATCCTTGATGCCGAGCGGCACGCCCGAGAGTGGCTTGAGACCACCCGAGGCGCGCGCCGCATCGGCGGCGGCGGCGGCGGCGAGCGCGTGCTCCGGAGTCTCGACGGTGAAGGCGTTGAGCGCCCTGCCCTTCTCGACGGCCGCGTTGAAGGCCTCGGCCACTTCGCGCGCCGAGAAGGCGCCGTCGCGGACGCCGTCGCGGATCTGCGCGATGCCGAGCTCGGTGAGGCTGGTCACGCTCTTGGCTCCTGGATCCCGGGTCGCAGCCCGGGACGATCGAATGCTGCCTTCGCCATCATTCGATCACCTTCGGCACGGCGAAGAAACCGTGCTCGGCCGCCGGCGCGTTGGCGAGGATGTCGTCGCGGATGCCGCCGTCGGTCACCATGTCGTCGCGCAGACGCAGGATGTTGGGGATCACCGCGGTCATCGGCTCGATTCCGGTGACGTCCACCTCCTGCAGCTGCTCGACCCAGCCGAGGATATTGTTGAGCTCCGGCGCGAGCGAAGCAACCTCGGCGTCGCTGACGGCGACGCGCGCAAGTCGGGCGATATGGCGGACGGTGGCGGCGTCGACGGACATGGGGGGCCGCTAGCATCCGTGCTGCGCTGCGACAAGAACGGGCTTGAACGCCGAAGCTCAGGCGGGCGGGGTCTCGTACTTCATCGCGCCCACGTCATTGCCCTCGGTGTCGAGAAACCGGATCAGCGTCCCGACCGTCGGGATGGTCGCCTTCTCCATGGTGACCCTGCCGCCATTGGCGCGGATTCTTTCGGCGATCGCGTCCACATCCTCGACCGCGAAGGTGCATTCGAAGCCGTTGAGGCCGCCGCCGGTGCGCGGCTCTTGCCTTTTGTGCATCAGGCCCTGGACGCCGGGCGAGGCCGCGTCCCCCGTGTGGATGAGGTAGAAGCCCGGCGGCCCCCACGGCTCGAACGCCCACCCGAACACCTTTTCGTAGAAAGCGGCGGCGCGATCGGTGTCGTCGACATGGATGGCGAAGGAAGCAAGATTGGCTGTCATGGGCCTATGTTAGGGCCGCTGGCGACCCTGTCGCAATCCCGCTAAAGCGGCAAAGAATGTCGCAGAAACGTCGCAGTCGCGCCGATGAACCTTTCCTCCTCGTGCGGGCGCTCGCCTCCGATCACCGCGCCGGCGACGCGATCGAACGCCACGCGCACGACTGGCATCAGCTGATCTACGCCTCCGCCGGCGTGCTCACCGTCTGGACCGAAAGCGGATCGTGGATCGCACCGCCGCACTGGGCGATCTGGGTTCCGGCGGCGACACGCCACGGCATCCGCTTCGCCGCCGGCAGCGCTTTCCGCACCCTCTATTTGCGCCCCGAATGGAGCCTGGATCTCCCCGCCCGCTGCAGCGCGGTCACCGTCTCGCCTTTGCTGCGCGAGCTGATCCTGAAAACCGTTCGGACCGGCATGCTCGACACGCGCGATCCTCATGAAGCCGCACTGGCGACATTGATCCTCGATGAGTTCCGTCAGGCGCAGGTGCCCCCGTTCGAGCTCGCGCAGCCGATCAGCGCCGCCGCCAGGCGCGCCGCCGAGCTGATCGAGCGGAGCGCCGAGCCGCTCGACGGCGCCGCGCTGGCGCGGGCGGCGGGTATCGGGCTGCGCACGCTCGAGCGTCGCTTCCGGGCCGAGACAGGCCTCAGCCCCGCCGCCTGGCGCCGCCGGCATGGGCTGCTGACCGCGCTTGAACGGCTCGCGGCGGGCGACTCGGTTAAGGCCGTCGCCACGGCTTCCGGCTATGCCGCTCCGAGCGCCTTCGTCGCGGCCTTCCGTGCCGCTTTCGGCATCACCCCGGGCCGCTATTTCGAGCATCAGCGATAGGCACCGCCCGCGGGCTTGCCGCCCACATAGATCTGCCGGACCTTTGCCTCCCGCACTTCGACCTCGCCCTTCAGGGCCGCCGCACGCGCCGCCCGGAGTGCCGGGTCCGACGATTGCCCCGCCAGCTGTTCAGTCGCCAGCTCGCCGGCCTCGCGCCAGCCCTTGTCGGTCTGCTCGAGCAGCCGGACCGAAAGGCGGCACCCGCCGAACCGGGCCGCACCCGGCTTTCCCGGCTCGCTCGGATCGGGGCCGCATGTATCGAGGAGAGCCGCCGCCGCACGTTCTCCCGGCTGCCATTTCAACAGACATCGCCCCGTGTCGACGCAAAGCCCGGCAGGCGTCCCGGGAGTTTCCTCCGCGAACAGCAGGTCGACGATCTCCTTCGGCACCGGCACGGGGTGAGGCAGCACCGTCACCACGCGAGGAAGCTCGGCGCGGCGCGCCGCCTCCTGCGCGTTCCGCGCGGCATAGCGCTCCTTGGCGGCCAGGATCCTCGCGGCATACAGCCGTACCCTCGCGTCGCCCGCTTCACGGGCGAGGCGGCGCACCTCTCGGGCACCGGCCGGCCCGAAATCGAACCGCAGAGCGGCCCAATCGAACTTGTCCGGGGCGACGCGGCCCGATTGAAGCTGCGCCACCTGGTTGCGCGCGGAGATCGCGCCGAAGCTGAGCACCGGCAGCGCGAGCAGCAGGGAAAGCGCGCAGATGCCGAGGGCGAGGCCGATATTCACCCGCCGCATATCCTCAGACCAGCGGAGACGGCGGCGGATGATCGCCGCCCAGTAACCGAGGCCGCAGGCCAGCGCCATGAGCACGAAGACCATCGCCCATAGCCGGTCCGGCGTTAGGCCGTATTGACCGACGCGCTTGCCCGTGGAGACCGCGGCCACCACCGCCAGCGGCAGCATCACGGCGGCGAGCGCAAGCGCGGCGTGGCGGAGGATCGGCGATCGCGGCTCCTCGTCGGGAGCGCTGCCGACCGTCGCGTTGACGAGGAGGAAGGCGCCGAGCACGCAGGCGAGGAGGATCGGCGTCGTCGCCTTGGTCTGGCTCCAGAGCGGCTCCAGCCCGGTGAAGGGCAGCGACAGGACGAACAGGACGAGGCCCGCGGCCAGGATCGGCGTCAGCACCGACAGGATCGCGGTCGCCACGCGCTGCAGCAGGCCCAGCACGGCGTCGCGGTCGCGGAGCATGCCGACCGCCGCGCCGAGAGACCCGCCGACCAGCAGCCACAGGAACCATTCCTTGCGGACCAGGTCGCTCAGCAAATGGATGCCGATGAGGTCGAACAACCCGGCGAGGAGCTGCGCCAGCAGGAAAACCGCGAGCACGAACGCCCAGGCCGCGCCCCAGAGGACGATATTGGTCCAGCTATGGGCATGGAGCCTTTGATAGTCGAGCCACGGCCGCTCCGAATCCCGCGCCGTCTGAAACAGCGGCACGGCGATGGCGAGCGCGAGCAGCGCCGAGAAGAATTGCCACCCTTCGTTCGAGCCCCAGAGGCTGAAGCTGCCGTTCGAATAGGTGACCAGCCCGAGCACCAGCCCGGCGAGCAACGCGAAACCGGCCGACCAGGTCCAGCGCCGCCGCTCCAGCGAGAAGGCGAAAATGATTCCGCCGCAGGAGACGAAGGCCGCCGCGCCGAGTTTGACCGGCTGGTCGGTCCATTGCCACGGATGCGGCCCCTTGGTCAGGAAATGGACGGCGATTCCGCAAAGCGCCCCGAGCGCCAGCAGCAGCAACGCCCGCAACGGCCAGGCGCGCTCTTCATCCCTCATCGGCTCGATCATAGCGAATCCCCCTCCCCTTTGCCCGCCGGCAGCATGCGGCCGGATATTCGGCGGTTGCAACCACGCCTGCCATGCGCTTGTGCAGCGGCGATGAAGGTTCGGAGGATTTGATGCTGGCGCGCCGTTTTCTGTGGATCGTGGCGGGGCTGACCTTGCTCGTCATGGCCGGCGCCCTGCTCTACCGGTTGTTCGAGCCGCAGCTGATGAAATTCGCGATGGTGCCGACCGCCCGGTTCGAGGCGGCGGCCGCGGTCGATCCGCGCGCTTACGCCCGTGCCGATATGTGGATCGCGCGGCCGGACATCCCCGACAACCCGTCGCTGTGGACGCCGCCGGGCGTGACTCGGGAGGGGCCGACGCGGGCGGAAATCTTCTTCATCCACCCGACCTCCTATCTCCAGAAGTCGCGCTGGAACGCGCCGCTCGACGATCCCGAATCACAGGGACGGGCGCGGCTGTTCGTGCGGAGCCAGGCGAGCGTGTTCAACGGCATCGGCGAAATATGGGCGCCCAAATACCGGCAGGCGACGTTCGGCGCCTTCCTCACCACCAAGGCGGACGCCGCCAAGGCGCTCGATTTCGCCTATCGCGACGTTGCCGCCGCCTTCGAGGCCTTCCTGCAGCAGGCGCCGAAGGACCGGCCGATCATCCTCGCCGCCCACAGCCAGGGCAGCCTGCATCTGATGCGCCTGCTCGCCGAGCGGATCCGGGGCCGGCCCGAAGCGAAAAGGATCGCCGCCGCTTATGTGATCGGCTGGCCGATCTCGGTCACCGCCGACCTCCCCTCGCTCGGCCTTCCGGCCTGCGAGAAAGCCGGCGAAGCGCGTTGCGTCCTCAGCTGGCAGAGCTTCGCGGAACCGGCCGACCCGAAGATGATCACCGACGTCTACGACGCCTCGCGCGGCGAGACGGGCCTGGCTCGGACCGGCTCGCCGATGCTCTGCGTCAATCCGCTGACCGGGCAACGCGGCGGCGCGGCGCCGGCCGGGGCCAATCTCGGCACGCTCGTCCCCAACGAGACGCTGACCGAGGGGAAGCTGCAAAGCCCCGGCGTCCCCGCCCGCTGCGACGTGCGCGGCTTCCTGCTCGTGGCGGATCCGCCGGCGCTCGGGCCCTATGTGCTGCCGGGCAACAATTACCACGTCTACGATTATGCGCTCTTCTGGCTGAACATCCGCCGCGACGCCGCCGCCCGCCTCGCGACGTTCGGAGCGGCGAAATGATCACCACCAGCGCCGCCGATTTCCGCGAAACGGTGCCGGAAGGCGGACGGCTGCTGGGCCTCGACGTCGGCACGAAGACGATCGGCCTTGCGCTTTGCGACGCCGGCTGGACGATCGCGACGCCCGCCGAATTGATCCGCCGCGGCAAATTCTCGGCCGATCTGGAGACGCTGCGATCGCTCGCCGAGGCGCAGGCGGTCGTCGGGCTGGTCGTCGGCCTGCCGCTCAACCTCGACGGCAGCGATTCGCCGCGCACCCAATCGGTCCGTGCCTTCGCCCGCAACCTCGCGCCGCTGGCGCGGCCGGTGCTGCTCTGGGACGAGCGCTGGTCGACCCAGGCGGTGACCCGCACCCTGCTCGCGGCCGACGCCAGCCGCGCCCGCCGCGCCGAATTGATCGACAAGATGGCCGCCGCCTACATCCTCCAAGGCGCGCTCGACGCGCTGACCATGGGTTGAGCGAAGCGTGGCCGGTGCGGGTTTGAGGATGGCGTAAGGATTGGCGGTAGGATGGACCGATGGTTGCCGCCGCCCTCCTCGCTTTCGTCGTTTTCGTCCTGATCAACGGCTGGACAATACTGCGCTTCTGGCAGGACAAGCAGCGTGCGCGAGCCGGCGAATGGCGCATCTCCGAAGCCAGCCTCCTCGGCCTCGCCCTGATCGGCGGCAGCCTCGGAGCGTTCTTCGCGCGCGCCGTCTTTCGCCACAAGACCAGGAAACAGCCGTTCGGGACGCTCCTGTTTCTCATCGCTGCGATTCAGGCCGGTGCGGCGATCGGCCTTCTTGTCGGCTGATCGCTTGAGCATGCCCGCGGCCGCCACTAGACGCTGCTTTCGATGCCGCGCCCCTTCCCCCATCGTCACCTGCTCGGGATCGAGCAGCTCTCGCGCGACGACATCCTGCAGATCCTCGACGAAGCGGAACCGTGGATCGGCTTCGGCCGCGGCCGCCGCAAGCAGGACCAGCGGCTGGCGGGGCTGACCCAGTTCAACGTCTTCTTCGAGAATTCGACCCGCACCCTCTTCTCGTTCGAAGTAGCGGGCAAGAGGCTGGGCGCGCAGGTCGCCAATTTCCACGCCATCGGCTCGAGCGTCCAGAAGGGCGAGAGCCTGATCGACACCGCCCTCACCCTCGATGCGATGCGCCCAGACGTGATGGTGATCCGCCATTCCGAGACCGGCGCGCCGCACCAGGTGGCCGAGGTGGTCGGCTGCCCCGTCGTCAATGCCGGCGACGGCACCGGCGAGCATCCGACCCAGGCCCTGCTCGACGCGCTGACCATGCGGCGGCGCAAGGGGCGGATAGAGGGGCTGAGAGTCGCGATCTGCGGCGATATCCGCCACAGCCGCGTCGCCGGATCGAACATGAAGCTGCTGCCGAAGCTCGGCGCGGCGCTGCGACTGGTCGGCCCGCCCGCGCTGCTGCCGGACGACACGGGCGGCATCCCCGCTTTCACCAATCTCGACGAAGGGATCGAAGGCGCCGACGTGGTGATGATGCTGCGCATCCAGCGCGAGCGGATGGAGGCGAGCGTCTCGGGCTCGCTTCAGGATTTCCACGCCCGCTACGGCCTGACCCGCGCGCGGCTGGAGCGATCGGCCGCGCCCGACGCGATCGTAATGCATCCGGGCCCGATGAACCGGGGCGTCGAGATCGACGGCGAACTGGCCGACGATCCGGAGCGTTCGGCGATCCTCGAACAGGTGGAGACCGGCGTCGCCGTCAGGATGGCGGTGCTCGACCTCCTGACGCGCGACCGGCGCTAGCGGGAATTGTCACCCCGGACTTGATCCGGGGCCCATCTTTCATGGTGATTGCCGTCAAAAAGAAGGTGGATGCCGGATCGAATCCGGCATGACGGCCAACAGAGGCGCTCAGCCCCGGCGCGTACTGGCGTAGCGGGAAGCCCATTGGGTCGGCGCGTCGCCGGCGACGGCGCGGACGAAGCAGACGCCGCCTTTCGCCCGGACCGAGCGGCAGGTGCGGTCGGCCTCGGCGCGATCGTTGAAGCCGGCCACCGACAGGCGGTGGAGCACGCCCTTGCCCGGCACGTTGATCGTCGTGCTGAACGGCGTCAGCGCGGCGAAGCCGAAGCGCTTCAGGATCTGCGCCCAGGCGCGCTCGACCGCATTGGCCGAGCCGAAAGCGCCGAGCTGGACGGCGAAGCGGCCGGTGTCGGAGCCGGAGCCGCGCACCGGTGCGGTCCGCGGCAGTTCGAAGCCGGCAGGGCGAAGGCGAAGCGAGCGGCCGGTGCGGAGCACCGCCGGCTGCGCCGTCACCAAAGGCTGGACGACGCCGGCGTAAAGCGGCCGTGTTACTTCCGGGGCCGTGGATTGCGGTTTCGGATCCTCGGCCTGGTGGACCGCGGCGACCCAGGATTGCGTGTCGGACGAGGCCGAGGCGACCGCGACCGGTGCCTGCGGCACGGGCTGCGGCGCGGGCACGGCTTCGGCCTGCTGCACCGGCGCGGGCGCGGCCTCCTCAGCGGGAGCCGAGACCGCCTGCGGGGCGGGGATCGGATCGGCGGCCGCGAGAGCCGTGGCCGGGACTGGGGCCGGGGCGAGCGCGAGACGCTCCGGCAGGCCCGGGTCGGCGGCCGGGCGGACACCGAGCAAGCCGGCGACCTGGTCGGCCGGGCTCGATGGCCGGGCCAGCGCCGCCCATTGGGCAAGGCGCGTGCCGAGATCGGCCGGCGAGACGTCCTGGGCGGCGGTCACCCGCGCCTTCTGCCAGTCGCCCGCCATCGCATAAGCGAAAGCGAGATTCTGGCGGATGCGGCCCGACGCGCCGGGCGCGCGCGCGGCCGGCTCGAGCAAGGCGATGGCGCGCTGCGGCTGGCCGGCGAGCGCATAAGCGAGGCCGGTATCGGCGGGCGGCGCGACCTGGGCGAGCGCATCGAGCAGAGCGATGGCGGCATCGTGGCGCCCTTCGGCGATGTCGCACAAAGCGAGGCTCAGCGTCGCGCGCTGATTGTCCGGATCGAGGGTGAGGATGTCGCCGAAACTGGTCGAGGCCGACTGGAAGCGGCCGTTCTTCAGATAAAGGTCGGCGAGCAGCATGCGGTAGCCGACGTCGCGCGGGCTTGCGCCCACCGCCTGCTCGGCGAAGCTGAGCGCAACGGCGAGATTGCCTCTGGCAGCCTCGGCCTGGGCCCGGGTGGCGGCGTCGGCGGCCTGCTTCTCCGACTTGACCGGATTGGCTGAGGCCGAGGACGGACGCATGGCGTCGGCGGCGGGCTTGCACGCCACCATGGTGACGCCGATCGCCAGCGTCGAGACCGCGAATTTGAGGCCGATGCTCCTCGTCATGCTCTTCACTCCGATCAGCTTCTGCGTTGCCCCGCCTCGGCCGGCAGCCGGTCGGCCAGCGCGTCGAGTTCGGGAAGCGAGTTCAGGAAATCGTCCAGCGCGCCGGTCACCAGCTGCTGGGCCGACATGCGCGTCACCGCCGAGGCGAGACGCAGCTTCAAATGCCGTTCCGGGTCGAGCCGGAGCGTGAAGGCCGCTTTCGCCTTGAGGTTCGACGGCGCGGCGCGGCGGCGCGGCAGCGACACCACTTCGGCCTCGGCGAAGCTTTCGCGAAGCGCCCGCTGCTGCTCGACGACGACCGGCGGCGCACGGGGCACCGGCGGCGCGACCGGGGCACGGGGCGGCGCGACCGGGGCACTGGCCAGGGGCGGCGCCACGGGAGCGGGCTCCTCGAGCACCTCCTCCTCGCAGGCCTCCTCATAAGGCTCCTCGTGGAATTCCTCGTTATGCGGCTCGTCGAACGATTCCTCGTCGCCGGCCGCCGCCTCGAAAGCCTCATCCTCGCGCTCGAAGGCCTCGAGCGGCACTTCCTGCACCGGCGGCGCGGCCTGGATATGGCTGCGCGGCGGCGGGGTCAGGCCCACCGGCGACGGCACGTGGTGAGGAAGCTCCTCCTCGACGTGGCCCATGTCGTTCCAGCCGAGATCCTCGAAGCTGCCGCCGTAATTGTTGAAGCCCTGGGGCCGCATCGCCGGCTTGGCGCCGCCCTTGCGGGCGAGGAGGCCGGACGAAAGGGACGCGTAAGGTTTGCTGTCCGCCATGACTGCCTCCGGTTACTGGCCAACCACGCGGCGGCCGAAGCCGGCGGCGGGGCGTGACATGACGGTTTGGGCGGCATAGCCGACGCCCGGCGCGGAAAAGACCGTGCGGCGGAAATTCTTCTCGAGCCGGTCCGCAATATAGTCCCAGAGCTCCACCACCTCCTTGGCCGAGCGGCCATTGGGGTCGATCTCCATCACCGTGCGGCCGTCGATCATCGAGGCGGCGTAATCGGTGCGGTGGTGAAGGGTGACCGGGGCGACGGTGCCGTGCTGCGAGAGCGCGACCGCGGCTTCATAAGTGATCTTGGCCTTGGGCGTCGCCGCGTTGACGACGAAGATGAGCGGCTTGCCGGCGCGCTCGCACAAATCGACGGTGGCGCCGACGGCACGCAGATCGTGCGGGCTCGGCCGGGTCGGGATGAGCACCAGCTCGGCGACCTGGATGACGCTCTGGATCGCCATGGTGATGGCCGGCGGGGTGTCGATCACGGCCAGCTTGAAGCCCTGCTGACGCAGGATCTCCAGATCGGCCTGGAGGCGGGCGACCGTGGTCTGGGCGAAAGCGGGCATCTCCGCCTCGCGCTCGTTCCACCAATCGGCGAGCGAGCCCTGCGGATCGATATCGATCAGGCAGACGGGTCCCGCGCCGGCCCGCTCCGCCTGGACGGCGAGGTGGCCTGACAAGGTAGTCTTGCCCGAGCCCCCTTTTTGCGACGACAATGCCAAAACGCGCATGATATCCCCTCGACTGCGCCCTCGTTCGAAGCCGGTTTGCGCCGGAACTGGCTAAATTTTGGTTAACGGATGTGACGGCATCGGCCCGTGAAGGCGGAAAATCGCCTTGTGCCGACAGCCTTTATGCTAAGAGCGGTTTAACGATTGTCGGCTAGGGCGCTCGCCTTGATGCGAGCCCGTCGGGGAGGTCATATGCGCTTTTTCGCTTCATATCTGGTGGCCGCGTCGGCGTCGGCCCTCGTTCTGGCGGCAAGCCCCTCGCGGGCTGACGTCAGGACCGGCGTCGAAGCCTGGCAGCGCGGCGATTTCGCCGCCGCCGTCACCGAATGGCGCCCGCTCGCCGACCGCGGCGATGCCGATGCGCAATATAATCTCGGCCAGGCCTATAAGATGGGCCGCGGCGTTCCGGCCGACCTGCGCATCGCCCAGACCTGGTACGAGAAAGCGGCGCAGCAGGGCCATCCGCAGGCGGCGGCCAATCTCGGCCTGATCCTCTTCCAGAACGGCGACAAGCAGCGGGCGGTGCCGTGGCTGAAGATGGCGGCGGAGGCCGACGATCCGCGCGCCGAATATGTGCTCGGCACCGCCCTCTTCAACGGCGACGTCGCCGGCAAGGACTGGCCGCGCGCTTATGCCCTGATGAGCCGGGCGGCGGCGCAGGGTTTCCCGCCGGCGGCGGCCAATCTCCAGTCGATGGACCAATATGTTCCGGAAGCGCAGCGCCGGCAGGGCCTGGCGCTCGCCCAGCAGATCGAGCGTTCCGCCGGCGGCCGTCCGGTGCGGATCGCCGGCCAGCCGGGCCCGCGCACCTTGCTGTCGCCCGACAATGCGATCACCTCCACCCTGCCCGCCTCCCCGCCCGTCCGCGTGGCGGACGCACGTCCGGTGCCGCCGCCGCCGCGCGGCGAAGCCCGAACGCCGGCGGTCACCGTCCATCGCGGGCCGCCGCCCTCGGTCGCCGTCCACCATGCGCCGCC
>JAQGLF010000228.1 GCA_028293025.1 Alphaproteobacteria bacterium | reverse complement strand
TCCAAAGCCGACCGTAGCGCCCTCACCTCTCAGAAAAGTCGAGAACCAGCCCGCTATGCCTCTTCCGGTCGTGAATTTCCTTGAAGGCGGGCCCCGTAAGCTGGCGCCCGTTCAGTTCGCTGGCCGTATGCGTCGGTAGAAGTTGCGTAGGCCGGGCGCCCGCACGGCGACACGCCGTAGCAGGGCGCGTATCAGCCCGAGCTCGACACTACCGACAGCGGCCCGGATAAGGCGATGATAGGCAGGCAGCGCCATAAGCCGGATCGCGTCCGGCGATGGCGCAGCCTCACCCTTGCGATACCAACCGGTTGATATGATGCGTTCTCCCGGCACCAGCATGCCGGCCTCGACGAAGCGCTCGGCGAGCAGCTTCGAGATGATGTGCTTCTGGTTTATCCGCGCCGCTCGCCAGGAGCGGTCGATGGAGATCCTCCCGTCAATGTCATCGATGATGATCGTCGCGCCAGCCGCGAGCCGATGCCAAAGCAGGGCAAAATCTTCTTCGAGGCAACCGCCGCCGTCGAGCAGCAACAGTCGGATGTCACGCGGGTTCGCCGCCGCGATGAGTTGTTCGGCGTGCCGTGAATGAACTCCACCGCGTCCGCGACCCCGAACGCTCGCAAGGTTGCTTGAAGTGCGGCTGTCTTCTCGCCGGCGGTCGCGCCGACAAGGCCACGCGGCGCTGTAAGAATGTCGGCGGTGAGGATCCGGAACGGCGCTCCCGTCGCTTTCGCACCAAGTGCCAACGCGATCGTCGCAGCGCCACGAAAGGTGCCAATTTCAACGAAAATGCCTCCGCTCGAGGCCGCGCTCTCGTAGAGACCTCGGTATACGGGGAGCGGCATCCAGCCTCGCGCTTGCTTCCTCACGCGCAGGAGGAGTCGGTCAACCTCGTCCATAGCTTCAAGGTTGGGACCGCTGAGCTGCCGCCGTCAACGATGCGGAGGTTGGGGAGATACGGCGACACAGGGGCCTAATTCCCGTCGGTCTCGGCGCCCGTCCCGCAACCCCCGCTGCCGCGCCATCAGCGGGTTGCGCCGGAAGTGGGGTACGCACCACCCAGCGAGACACATAGGTCTGTGGGCGCCCCACCTGACGGTCAGACCTTCGGCAGGGTGCCGGCGCGCTCTCCATCGAGGCCGAACAGGATCTGGGCGTCGCTCAGCGGCGAAGGCTTGCCCGCCTCGTGATGGAACATGGCGCGCGCGAGGGGGAGGACGTCATGGTCCTGGTCGAGGCGGATCGTGCTGGCCGCATTCAGCGTGCCTCCCGAGGCGGCTGCCCAGCCCGCAATGTAGGTCCTCACGGCCGCTGCCGCGGGATCGGTCTCACCGGAATATTTCAGGGCGAGCTCCTGAAGAGTCGGCGACCCCCCGGGACCAAAGCCGTAGCGCACCGTAAACAGGTGCAGCCAGGCACCGACGCCATGTTCGGGTGTTCGGTAGATGGTCGTGACGTTGCCGGCGGAATCGGGCTTGGTCACGTCCTTGAACCCGGCATAGGCGCGCTGCCACGGGCTGATGTTGAGCGCTCCCGGATTGTTGGTTCGGATGGCGCGCCGGACAGTGAGATCGAAGGGGTCATGGGAGAAGAAGCCTCCCGGCACCAGTGAAGCATAAGGAGGCGAGGGCGCGGCTACGGCCCCACCCACTACCGCCGACGCGGGCGAGGGGCCGGGCGGGGCCGCGGCATCCGCCTGCATCGCCGCCCAGACCGCCGCAACGCCCCGCGCGGAGATCATGGCGCGGATGCTCGGAGTCGGGCTTGCCGGGCAGCGGCCCCATTGCATGTGCGGCGTGTCGGGGGCGGTCCAGTCGCCGCCCCAATTGCAGCCCGTCGCCTTGAAGATGGCGGCGACGTCTCCGAACCATTGCTCGTTCTTGCGGGCATCCTTGCCGAACGGCTCCCAGAATCCGGTGCGGTGGATCACGTCCACGGCCAGCCCATAGCCATGCCAGCTGGTGAGGCTTGTCGATGCCCTGGTCACGATCTTGCCTGGCCGGGTCCGGCCCTGCGCGAACAGGAACGCCTGGCGCACGCTCGAGCGGAAGCCTTCGAAGACCATCGCGTCGAGGCCGGCGGCCTTGCATTTGACGAGCGACGCCTCGACCGCCGCGCGAAATCGCGGCGCGAGCAGCGACAAATCATGGTTCACGGCGGTCGGGTCGCTCATGGCCGGATCTCCGCGGCGTTGACGAATCCTTCCCGCCACGTCTCGGGAATGTCGCCGGGTGCGATGTCGGGAAGCGGCGCCGGTGCGGGACCGGCGGCCGGAGGCGCGGCCGCTTCCTTTTGCCCCGCCCCGGGCTGCGCCGAGGCTTTCGCCGGGGCTTGCGGGTCGGTCTCCGGCGCGGGTGCCGCCGGCGTGTCGGGCGACGCGTCGGCGGAGGCCTCGTCATGGCTTTTCTGGCGCGGCTTGACCGTCGAGCGGACCACCATGAACTTGTTCAGGATATCGAACCAGAAAGGGGCGCCGAACGTGGTCGCGATGGCGGTCACGAGCCAGCCGAGGATCATCGCGAGGATGATGGACGCGCTCAGCTTCGTGTCGGGGCAGCCGTCGCTCCTGCCGTGGCAGGTCTGGGGGTCGGGCACGAATCCCCCACCGTTGGGAAGCGTCCTCCAGCCGATCGGATAGCCGATCGAGCCGAGATCGTTTCGCACATCCGTCACGGTTCTGCCCTTGAGCGCATCGGCGCCCGCTCCCTGCACCACACTCGCCTCGGCGACCACCGCCTTGCGCAATCCCTCGTCGTCGATCAGCCGGTGCGCGACGGTGAGCGCGTCGAGATTGAGCAAGGCCGCGGCGATCAGGCCGATCGCGAACAGGACATATTGGGTGCGTCGTTTGTACCAGCCGGATACGCGATCCATCGAGCCGTTGAACCACTTCTCCAGCTCGGCCCGGACCGCCGCCAGGTCGCCCGCGCCGTGATCGATCGCGGACAGGACGACGCGCTGGAGGCGTGGGCTCGGCAGCAGGCCGGCGGAAGCCCGCAGCTGGTCGATCGACAGCGGCCGGGGATCGACCGGATAGGGCCAGTCGGCAGGCCCGCGCGCGATTGTGTCGAGCAGGGCCGTCGCGAATTGGGTGGGCGGAATGTAGCTTGGAAACCCCACGCGAAGCTTGCGGGGCAGATACAGGTAGCCGAGCATGGTCTTCTTCAGCCCGCTCGGATCATAGTCGCCGTCGAAGAGGGACGAGAGATGGCCGTGCTGAAGCAGCGAGCGCATGATCGTCGTACCCTGTGGATCGTCCAGCATCGACCGCAGGCCGCGCTCGAGATCCCCCGCCCGGGATTTCATCGCGGTCTCGATCGCCTCGCGCACCGCGCTGCACAACAGGCTCACCAGCAGGAAGAACAGGCTTACGCCGATCCCGAGTTCCAGCACATCCGAACCGAGCATAGCCGCGTTCCCCCCACGGGCCTGCGGAAGCCCGACCGTCCTCCGCCGCACGCAATCCTCGTGATCGCCGGCGTCGCAGCGAACCCTGGACTGGAGAAGCCTATATCAGCTTTACGGCAGGGATAGAGTCGCGATCCCGCCGGAATGGGGATTAATTCGGCTTGGCGGGTCAGCCGAGAGCATTCCAGAGCCTTTTTCCGGACCAAAGACGCTCCTATACCGCCACTTGGCGGCCCGACCGGCCCACGCCCTTGCCCCGCCCGCCGCCGCGCCATAAGCAGGGTGGAGCTTTCGGAGGCGGGTGATGCAGTTCCTCAAGACCCTGTTCTGGGTGGTGCTGACGGTGATCCTGGTGCTGTGGGCGAAGGCCAATTGGTTCAACGTCGAGCTGAAGCTCTGGGGCGGGCTGGTCGCCGACGTGAAGCTGCCGGTCGCCTTGTTCACCGCCTTCTTCCTCGGCCTGCTGCCGACCCTCATCGTCCACCGCGCCCGCATCTGGTCGCTGAAGCGGAAGATGGAGCCGGTGACGGTGGTCTCCGTCCCCGCTGCCCCGCTTGCAACCTCCGCCGCCGCGCCCGCGACCGGCACGCCCGCCGCCGTGCCCACGGCCCCGGACGTGCCGACGACTCCGGAAGAGCGGGTCGCGACCGACAGCAAGGCCTGGCCGACCGCATGAGCAGCCCGCTCTTCGTCGCCATCGACACGCCCGATGCCGAGCGGGCGAAGGCGATCGCGACGCGGGTCAGGAACCATGTTGGCGGCATCAAGCTCGGCCTCGAATTCTTCTGCGCCAACGGCCGCCACGGCGTGCGCGAGATGGCCGAGCTCGGTTTGCCCATCTTCCTCGATCTCAAATTCCACGACATCCCCAACACGGTCGGCAAGGCGATCCAGGCGCTGCGGCCCCTCGAACCCGCCATCCTCACCGTCCATGCCGCCGGCGGCCGGGCGATGATGGAGGACGCCAAGGCGGCGGCGCCGCTGGGGACGAAGGTGGTCGCGGTCACCGTGCTGACCAGCCTCGACGAGGACGATCTCGAAGCGATCGGCATCGCCGGCGACGCGCAGGCGCAGGTCGCGCGGCTGACGCTGCTGGCGCGCGAGGCGGGGCTGGACGGCCTGGTCTGCTCCGGCAACGAGGTGGCGGCGGCGAAAAAGCTGTGGCCGGACGGCTTCTTCGTCGTGCCCGGCGTGCGGCTGCCCGACGGACATGCCGGCGACCAGAAGCGAGTGATGACCCCGCGCAAGGCGCTCGACGCCGGCGCCTCGATCCTGGTGGTCGGGCGGCCGATCACCCAGGCGCCGGATCCCGACATTGCGGCACGCGCGATCGAGGCGACGCTTTAGCCAGGCTCCGTCACCCCGGCGGAGGCCGGGGTCTCGGCTCCCACCTCCGAAATCCACCGTGCCGAGATCCCGGCCTTCGCCGGGATGACGTAAGGCGTGCGGTATGACGGCTGTGGGGCCCGCTCCGCTGGACAATCGCGCACCGGCGGGCCTATCCGCGCCGGCGAAGGAGACTGGCCGCATGAGCTGGCTGAACCGAGTCCGCAACTCCATCCCGTTCCTGCCCAAGCGCGAGACGCCGGAGAATCTCTGGCACAAATGCCGCCAGTGCAATGCGATGGTGTTCACCCGGGAGTGGGAGGAGAACGACTTCGTCTGCCCGCGCTGCGAGCATCACGGGCGGATGGGGCCGCGGCCGCGCTTCGAGCGGCTGCTCGATCCCGGCTATACGATCCTGCCGCCGCCGCAGGTGCGCGAGGATCCGCTGAAGTTCCGCGACACCAAGCGCTATCCCGACCGGCTCAAGGCGGCGCGGATCGCGACCGGCGAGAGCGATGCCCTGATGAACGCCCGCGGCACGATCGAGGGCCGCCGGGCGGTGGTCGGCGTGCAGGATTTCGCCTTCATGGGCGGGTCGATGGGCGCGGCGGTGGGCGCCGCCTTCGTCGACGGCGCGCGGGCGGCGATCGCCGATCACTGCCCCTACATCATCTTCACCGCGGCGGGCGGCGCGCGGATGCAGGAGGGGATCATCTCGCTCATGCAGATGCCGAAGACCACGGTCGCCATCGCCGAGCTCAAGGAAGCGGGACTCCCCTATATCGTCGTCCTCACCGACCCGACCACTGGCGGCGTCACTGCCTCCTATGCGATGCTCGGCGACGTCCAGATCGCCGAGCCGGGCGCCCTGATCGGCTTCGCCGGCGCGCGGGTGATCGAATCGACCATCCGCGAGAAATTGCCCGAAGGCTTCCAGCGCGCCGAATATCTGCTCGCCCACGGCATGATCGACATGGTCGTGCACCGCCGGGAGCTGCGCCGCACGCTGGCCCAGTTGATCGGCTATCTCATGCCGGAGAAGATTGCGGCGTGACTTGTCCCCCCCTCCCGCTTGCGGGAGGGGGTCGGGGGGTGGGCACCGGCTCCCATCCAATCCCCCCGACGCTCTCCGCGCCCGCCTTTGCCCACCCCCTGCCCCCCTCCCGCAAGCGGGAGGGGAGATGATGGACCGGGCCGTATCCGACGATCCGCGCGTCCAGCATCAGCTCGACCGGCTGGCCACTCTGTCGCCCGGCGACGACACGCTCGGCCTGGAGCGGATCGCTGCCTTGCTCGATCGGCTGGGCCATCCCGAACGGGACCTGCCGCCGGTCCTCCACGTCGCCGGCACCAACGGCAAGGGCTCGACCTGCGCTTTCCTGCGTGCCGCGGTCGAGGCGGCGGGGCTCAAGGCCCATGTCTATACCAGCCCGCATCTCGTCCGGTTCAACGAGCGGATCCGCCTCGCCGGCCGGCTGATCGGCGACGACCTGCTCGCCGGCCTGCTCAAGGAGGTGCTGGACGCCGCCGGCGATATCCAGCCGAGCTTCTTCGAGGCGACCACCGCCGCCGCCTTCCTCGCCTTCGCCCGCAATCCGGCCGATGCCTGCATCCTCGAGGTCGGGCTCGGCGGGCGGCTCGACGCGACCAACGTCGTCCCCGCCCCCGCCGCCTGCGGCATCGCCCAGCTCGGCCTCGACCATCAGCAATTCCTCGGCGACCGGATCGAGCAGGTCGCGGCGGAGAAAGCCGGCATCGCCAAGGCCGGCGTGCCGCTCGTCACCCAGCTTTATCCGGACCGGCTCGCCAACCGGATCGGCGCGGCGGCCAAGGCGGCGGGAGCGAACTGGCTGCCGCGCGGCGGCGCCTGGGACGCGGCGGTGTACCAGAACAAGCTCCATTATCGCGACGCGCGCGGCAAGCTCGATCTGTCGCTGCCGCGCCTCCCCGGGACGCACCAGGCGATGAACGCCGCGTTGGCGATCGCCATGCTGCGCCACCAGCAGGCGGTGCCGGTCGGCGAGCCGGCCTTGCGGGCGGCGATGGGCTGGGCGGAATGGCCGGCGCGGCTGCAGCGGCTCGGGCCGGGGCCGCTCCACGCTCTGCTGCCGGCGGGATCGGAACTGTGGCTCGACGGCGGCCACAATCCCGCCGCCGCCCGCGCCGTCGCCGACTTCTTCCGCGCCCATGTGCCGGCCGGTCGGCCTTTCCACATCGTCTTCGGCCTGCTCGCCAACAAGGACGGGCCGGGCGTGCTCAAGGCCTTCTCGAACCGGGCCGCGACCGTCCATGCGGTGCCGGTTGCCGACCATGCGCATCATCCGCCCGCCGAGCTCGCCGCCGCCGCTCGCGGCGTCGGCCTGGGTGCGATGGCGGCGGCGGGCGTGCCGGAAGCGCTCGGCTGGATCGCCCGCCACGCCGACCCGCCGTCGGCGCCGATCGTGCTGGTGATGGGCTCGCTCTACCTCGCCGGCGAGGTGCTGCGGGCGAACGGACAGGCGCCGGCCTGAAGGCTTGGCCGTCATGCCGGGCTCGACCCGGTATCCATCTTTTCTCCGAGGGCGCAGGACGAAAGAAGAAGGGTCCCGCATCGAGCCCGGCATGACGGAAAGCGGTCTATCCCCCGCGCAGCTCCGCCAGGGTGCGCGCGGCCCAGTCGTACATGGCGGAATCCTTCGAGCGCTCGAAGCGGTCGAGCCGCTTGATGCGCCGCTCGACCTCGGCCAGCGGCGTCACCGCTTCCGCCCGCCGCCCCGACGCGATCAGCAGCGCCGCCTGCCGGCATTGCGCCTCGCCGCCGGCCATGCGCCGGCCGAGCTCCTCGTAAAGCGCCAGCGCCCGCGCCGTCTCGCCGCAGCCTTCGAGGCTGCGGGCGAGCAGCAGAGCGGCGCGGTCGTTCTCGGAATCCGAACCCGAAATCGGCAGCGCCTCGAGCAAAGCGCGGGCGGAGACGTCGTCGCCCGCCTCCAGCTCGGCGCGCGCGAGCTTGACCCGCGTCGCGCGATCGCCGCCGCCGGGCGCGCGGTCCAGCGCATTGCGATAATGGCCCGCCGCCTCCTTCCACGCGCCCGCCGCGGCCAGGGCATCGGCGAGCGCGCCATGGTTGGCGGCGGTGTCGGCGACCTCCACCGCCTCGCGGGCGACGCGGATCTCGCGGTCCGGATCGAGCTTGCGCGCCGCCGCGCTCTTCAGCGCCCGCACCTCGCGCCGGCCCGCATAAGCGGGGAAGATCTCGAAGACCGCATAAGCGAAGCAGCCGGGCAGCGACAGGAAGATGATCACCATCAGCCACATCTGATTGCGGTTGTTGCGCACGCAATGGACGGCGCAGGCGATCTGGACGAGGATCGAGAGGAAGACGAAGGGCATCTCAGCCGTCGGCCTCTGCCGGCGCATCCCTCCTGGCGTCCCCCTCGCCCTCGACGCCTGCCGTGCCGATCGAGGAATCGATCAACCCCATCCGCATCATGATCCAGAACAGGACGATGCCGGGAAGGGCTATGACGGTTGTGAACAGGTAGAAGTCCACATAGCCGAACGCCTCCACCATCGCGCCCGCCGTGGTGCCGGTCAGGAACCGGCCGACGATGCTCGCGGCCGCGGAGATAAGTGCATATTGCGCCGCGGTGAAGCGCAGGTCGCACAGCGCCGAGAAATAGGCGACGACCGTGACCCCGCCGATGCCGCTCGCGAAATTCTCGAAGCCGATCGCGCCGCCGAGGCCCCAGTCGCTATGGCCTGCCTGGGCCAGCAAAGCGAAGCTGAAGTTCGACACACCCATGAGGATGAGGCTGATCAGCACGGAGCGCTTCAGGCCGAGCTTCGAATAGAGAATGCCGCCGACGAAAATGCCGATCAGATAGGCCCAGAAGCCGACGCCCACATCGTAAAGGGCGATCTCGTCATTGCTGAATTTGAGGTCGTCGAGCAGCAGGCGCAGCGTCAGTTGGCCGAGCGTGTCGCCGATCTTGTGGAGGAGGATGAAGAGGAGGACGAGCAGCGCGCCCCGGCGGCGGAAGAATTCGACGAACGGATCGTAGACGGCATGCAGCCCCTCGACGAAGCCGCGCTTCTTCTTCGGTTCGTGATGGCGTGCCGGCTCACCCATTACGAGGCCCGTCAACATCGCCGGCAGGGCAAATGCGGCGCAGGCCATATAGGCCGCCTGCCAGCCGACGCGGGCGGCGAGAATAAGAGCCAAGGCGCCTGCCGCGACCGACCCGATCCGCCAGCCATATTGCGACATGCCGGACCCGACGCCGAGCTGGCGCGGCTCCAGCAGCTCGATCCGGTAAGCGTCGATGACGATGTCGAAGGTCGCGCCCGCGACGCCCACCAGCACTGCCGCATAGGCGGTGTAGAGGAGACTGGCGGAAGGGTCGACGAGCGCCAGATTGGCGACGGCCGCGATGACGAACAGACCGGCAAGGACCAGCCACGACACGCGCTGGCCGAGCCGGTGAAGGACGGGAATGTGGACGCCGTCGACGAGCCAGGCCCAAAGCCATTTGAGATTGTAGACGAGAAAGGCCAGGCTGAAGGCGGTGACGCTCTTCTTGTCGATCCCGTCCTGGGCGAGCCGCGTCGTCAGCGTCGCGCCGATCATCGCATAGGGAAAGCCCGAGGAGATGCCGAGGAAGAGAGCCGCGAGCGGTGCGGCTTCGGTATAGGGCCTTATCCCTTCGGGGAGGCTGGCGCGCCAGCCGGTCGGCGCGGTCGTGCTGGCGTCGTTCATGGCGCCTTTGTAGCGCCTCCGTCCCGCCTCGCCAGTCCGTATCGTTGCTTGCCTTCGCGCGCATCCGGACGCAGTCTCGCGCGATGGACATGCCGGCCCGCCAGCGCCCGACCGAGGGGCAGCTCGCGCTCGCTTCGCTGGTGGCGCGCGGCGAGGGCGCGCAGGGCGAGGGCATCACCAAAGTCGCCGCCTCCGCCTATACCGACCCGACGCGGTTCGAAGCCGAGCAGGCGCGTCTGTTCGGACGGCGGCCGATGGTGATCGCGCCTTCGGCCTTGCTGCCCCGGCCGAACATGGCGGTGCCGCATGACGGCTTCGGTCTGCCCTTGCTCCTCGCCCGCGACAAGCAGGGCAAGGCGCATGTCTTCTACAATGTCTGCCGCCACCGCGGCACGCGGCTGGTCGAGGGCGCCGAGCCGCATTGCGCGCCGCGGCTGGTCTGCCCCTATCATGCCTGGTCCTATGCGCTCGACGGCGCGCTTGTCGGCCTGCCGCGCTCGGACAGCTTCCCCGGCCTCGACAAAGCGGACTTCCACCTCGCCGAGCTGCCCTCGGCCGAGGCGGGCGGGCTGATCTGGTTCGCCCGCGAGCAGAGCGATTTCGCCGACGCCTTCGGCCTCGCCCCCGAATTCGACGCCTTCGGCCTCGCCGGTCATCATCTCTACCGGCGCCGCGTCCACGACGTCGCGGCGAACTGGAAGCTGATCATGGACGCCTTCCTCGAATCCTATCACGTCCACCGCCTCCATTCGCCGACCATCGCCCGCTTCTTCGCCGACGGCGTCACCGCCGCCGACACGATCGGCAGCCACCAGCGCTCGGCGGTCGGCCGCACCGATCATCTCGCCGCGATCAACCAGGGCGACTGGACGGCTTTGCGGGCGGCGATCACCTTCGCCTATCAGCTGTTCCCGGCGACGATCATGATCATGAGCCCCGATTATGTGAACATCATGGTACTGATGCCGCAGGCGGTCGGCCGCACCCTCGTCGAGGATTTCATGTTGATCCCCGAGCCGCCGGCGACGCCCGAGGAGGAGGATCATTGGGCGCGCAGCTGGACCCTGCTCGACGAAGGCGTGTTCGCCGGCGAGGATTATCGCGCCGCCGCCTTGGGTCAGGAAGGGCTGTCGGCGGGTGTGCTCGAGGAATTGACGCTCGGCACGCTGGAGACCGGCATCCGCCATTTCCACGACGCGGTGGAGCGGGGTTTGGCCTGAACCCCGTCCTGGCCAAACACGCCATCGCGGCCAGACACGTCATCCGACCAGACACGTCATCCCGGCGAAGGCCGGGATCTCAGGACCAGAGGTCACGACCATCCGTGCGGGGCCCCACCGTTTCGCCTCTTCCTCGCTGGGATCCCGGCCTCCGCCGGGATGACGGGGGTGGCCGGCCGGCGTGGCTCAAACCGTCTCGTACAGGCTCAGTCCCGGCGGCAGGCGCTTCACTTTCTCCCCCCGCAGCTTCCGCTCCAGCGCCACCAGCGCGCTCTTCAGGGTCTTGCCCGAATAGGGCTTGGCGAGGCAGCCGACGCCGAGGGTCTGGGCGTCGACCGGGCAATTGCCGGAGACGAACAGCACCGGCACCTTCTTTGCCGCCGCCGCCCGCGCCACGTCCATGCCGTCGCCGTCGCCGCGCAGCTGGATGTCGCAGAGGATGAGGTCGATCTCCTCCTCGCCGAGCAAACGGGTGACGTCGGCGAGCGTGTCGACCGTCGCGACCACCAGATAGCCGGCGTCGCCGAGCATATGCTCATTGTCGAACGCGATCAGAGGCTCGTCCTCGACCACGACGATCCGATGGATCGCCCTTTCCCGCTTGCCGAACAACATCTATGGATCCCGCCTTCCGCGAACCGGTTCTGGAAGCGTAACGAGCAAGCCGGTCGTCGGTGCCCGGCGCGGCCGCCGTCCGCCGCGAATTTCCGGCCGCTCGGCCCCAAGCTATAAAGAGTATCAGGAGAAAGTCTTGCCCCCGCCCCGTCCGCCCGCCCGTGACGCCCAGAGAGACGGGCAGCGCATCGCCAAGTTGCTCGCCCGCGCCGGCATCGCCTCGCGCCGCGAGATCGA